>JAYEKV010000152.1:0-4381 GCA_034716855.1 Campylobacterota bacterium
AAATCTAAAATCTACAAACTCTACTTCGTTTGATTTACAAAACTCAAAAAACTCTTCTGTATTTTTTACAAATTTTCCCATGTTTTCCCTTTTATTGGTTGAAATTTAGATAGTATATCGTAAAATATTTGAGTTTTAGGGGTATTACCTGTATAAAAAATATACAATTTTAAAATTTAATAAACTCTTTCTCTTTATTTTTAAACAACACACAATTAGTATATCCAATATCTTTTGCAAGTTTTATCACCTCATCGTATCCAAAACCAACCTGATCTTTACTGTGTGCATCACTACCAAAGGTTATAGGTATATCCATCTCAAAACAAAGTTCAAGCAATGGTCTTGAGGGATATTGCTCTTTTACTGGCTTTCTTAATCCTGCTGGATTTATCTCTATAACTTTATTTGAGTTTTTTATCTGTGTTAAAGCATCTTTAGCCAACACTTTTATATCTTTTTTGGGCATAAATTTAAACACTTTCATAAGATCAAAGTGTCCTATTATATCTATCTGTTCAATTTTTGCACACATTTTAACTGCATCAAAATACTCTTCCCAAATTGTATCTATATCTTTTTTATTATACTCACTTATAAACTCAGGATTGTCAAATCCCCACTTGTCAAGATAATGAACAGAACCTATAAGATAATCTACCTTAGCATTTAAAATCTCATCTAAAAAATAGTCACCCTCTATAAAATCCACCTCATATCCAAGTAAAATATCTATATCATTTTTATATTTCTCTTTTAGCTCTAATACACTATTTTCATAGAACTCTTTTTTATCTAAAGGCAGTCTATATCCGTCACAAAAGTTTTTCATAGGTGCATGCTCACTAAACCCATAATAATCTATACCAAGCTCAATAGCTCTTTGTACATACTCATCCATAGTATCTACGGCATGGTTGCATAAAGTTGTATGATTGTGAAGATCAACTCTCATATATACACCGTACTTGATTTCGTCCGTTTTGTTTAGCATTGTAAAGAGCTTTGTCGGCATCTATTACCATATCATTAAGTACATCTTGAGAAGTTGTACTATATCCTACAGATACCGTATAAGATATATCGCCTTTAGTTGTAGAGATGATGTTTGTTTCAAACTCTTTTCTTATCTTTTCCAATATTTTATAAAATTCATCTTTTGACTTACATACTTGAAGTACACAAAACTCTTCACCGCCAAATCTTGACACGATTGCATCATCTTCAAAATATTTATGAACTATTTTAGCTACTTCTTGTATCGCTATATCCCCTATATCATGACCGTAAGTATCGTTTATATTTTTAAACTTATCTATATCGAACATTGCCACACAGATATTATTCTCTTTTTTTAATGCTTTTATATACTCTATTTCACCTTTGTCAAAAAAGTATCTTCTGTTGTACATACCTGTTAGGTAATCTTTATTTGCTTTATTCTTTATATCTTCAAACAAATCAAGTGTTTCAAGCTCTGAATTTAGTCTTGCATAAAACTCTTCATCACTGAACCCCTTGTATAAGAAATCACTTCCACCGTATTTTAAAAATTTGGCAACTATTTTTCTATCTCTATTTCCAGCTATAAGCATAATAGAAAGTTCATCTTTTTTATATTGTTTACGAACATTTCTAGTAAGTTCCAAACCATCCATATTTTTCATAGAGTAATCTGTAAATATTATCTTGATATCTTTATTATTTTTCAATAGTTCAAGAGCCTCTTTACCGTCATTTGCACTTAGAGAGTTTATCTGGTATCTTTCAAGAAGTTTTGTTGTATTTTGTAAAGAACTTTTAGAATCTCCTACCACAAGTACTTTTAATGACCTGTTTGAAACTATCCTTTTTACCAGTTTTAAAATATACCCAAATGCAAAATTACTATCTTTTATAACATAATCAACTATATCTTTATCTCTAAACAAACTTTCTTTATCCACAGAGGCAGTCAATACAATAGACGGTATATTATATTGTGACACAACATCAACCACCTCTCCTTCTAAAGCATCAGGAAGATGCAGGTCAAGTAGTGCTACGGATATCTTATCTTTATATTCTATTAGCTTCTCTTCACACTCTTTTTTACTATAAGCAATAATCGGCTCAAATCCTAGTTGGTCTCGTATAAGTCTATCAAGAGTATTACATACCGTTTTACTATCATCAACTACAAGTATATATTCCATTATTCCAATATCCCCGCACCTTTTATTGCTGTACTTCTATCTAAAGCATATTCTCTTTTACCGTTTATCAGATCATATTTCCAAATTGGAGCAGACGCTTTAAAATCTTCCACAAATTCATCTATAAGTTCTAAAGCCACTCTTCTTTTTGGACTACACACAGCTGCTATATATGAGCTTGTATGATTTGGCACATCACCCTTGCTGTGAGCCATAAGAACTATGGCATTTTTTTCATTTGCCTTTTTCTGCCATGATTCAAACCAAGAGTTTAATATAGGTTCATATATATCAAAACTAAGACCGTCAATACCGTCCTCGTCTCTTATAACCCCCACAAAAGTAATAATAGCACCATAGTTGCTTAATCTTTGATCATCATACCATCTGTTTGTGATCTGCTCAACAGGAAGATCACCATCATAAAGTTCTAAATACTGCATCTCATCCCCCGCAAACAGGAGGAAGAAGTGAAACTTTATCCCCATCATTTAAAGAGTGTGATTTATCCTGAACAAGCACATCATTTATTGCCACTGCACTGTTTTGAAGCCAAGGCTTTAAACTCTCATCACCTTTTAATATCTCACTTAACTGCTCTAAGTTAGTTATATCTACACTCATAGGTTCTTTTGATATTGGACCTAAAAATTCTACTGTAACCATATAAACCCTTTCTTATAAAAAGTTGGATATTATATCAAATAACATATAAGATAAAAGAATCTTATTTAACTCATTTCAGGATACAGCTTTTTATGATTTTTGCTAAAATAGATTTTATCAATTTATTACCTTTTTATATTTTTATCAAAAAAAATATCAGATCATCACAAACAAAACAGATCATCAACTACAAAAAATCATACCCTTCAAAAATAAACAAAAAATTTAAAAAAAGAAAAATAGATGCTGCATTTATCTCATCTATAGCTTCAAAAAGATGCAGATGTCTTGACCTTGGTATAGTAGCACAAGATGAAGTTTTGTCTGTATTGGCACTAAAAGGGAACTATCAAAAAGATATACAATCAGATACATCAAATGCCCTTACAAAGATACTAAATATTGAAGGTAAAGTATTGATAGGCGACAAAGCCCTGCACTACTACCACAATAGTGGTGATAAAGAGTTTATAGATCTTGCAAAACTATGGAAAGAGAGATATGGACTCCCTTTTGTATTTGCCAGACTTTGTATAAATAAAGAGGAAAAGTATCTAAAAGAGTTAGCAGATAAATTTAAAAAGACAAAGGTAAAGATACCTAGATATATTTTAAAACAATATGTATCAAAAACAGGCATAAAAGAGTCACAAATAAAAGAGTACCTAGATAAGATATCATACCACATTGGATATAAAGAGAAAAGAGCTCTAAAACTCTTTTTAAAATTAGCAAAAAAAGAAAGGCTGTAAATTGGGTATATTAGAATCGATCATCTTAGGTGTCATAGAGGGCTTTACAGAGTTTTTACCTATTAGTTCCACAGGACATCTTATAGTTGCAAGTGAGTTTTTGAACATAGACCAAAACAATGTAACAAAAGCTTATGAAGTTATCATACAGTTTGCTGCTATACTTGCAGTACTTATAAACTACAAAGATAAATTCTCACCAAAGAAAATAGAACTATGGAAAAAGTTAACTTTGGCATTTATCCCTATTGGTGCAGTTGGATTTATATTTGCTTCCCATATCAAAGCTATGTTCAATATACAAACAGTCGCCATGATGTTTATCATAGGTGGTATAGTATTTCTTGTAGTTGAAAAATTCTACAAAGAGAAAGAACACTTTATAGATGATGTTGAAAAAGTAAGCTACCGCCAAGCTATTTGGATAGGTATAGCCCAAATATTTGCACTTATACCGGGTACAAGCCGTGCAGGAAGTACTATAATAGGAGCTATGCTTGTTGGACTAAACAGAAAAGCAAGTGCTGAGTTCAGCTTCCTTTTGGCTTTTCCCGTTATGTGTGCCACTACAGGATATGACTTGCTAAAACATTATAAAGACTTCACCGATGCTAATCTTCTAGCTCTTGGTATAGGATTTGTTACAGCATTTTTTGTGGCATATCTTACTATCAAACTATTCTTAAAATTTTTAGAAAACTTCACATTCGTAGCTTTTGGTATATATAGGATAATATTCGGCTTAGCATTATTGATATGGTTTGTATA
>JAYEKV010000153.1:0-16468 GCA_034716855.1 Campylobacterota bacterium
TCTTCATTATATTTGTTTCTTTTCATCTCGTATATTCTATTTGATACATTGTTCTCATCATTTCTTCCACTTAGGGTTTTATCTTTTCCTTTAGAGATGATAACAGCAGCAATAGAGTATTTGGAACTATTATCTTCACTCTCTACCATTGGAAGAGCAGTAGTGGAGAGTTTTATATCACTTAAGATGGAACATATGTTGTTGTCACTACTTGTGATAAGGGAGTCATTTACATCATATTGATATATCATACCAAATTTATCTTTTTCATCAATGTTTAGATCGATATATGGTATATCCCCAAGACCACCTGCACCTTCGCCAGTTCCGTCACTGTTTGTATCTGCAGATGGAAGTTTACCGTGTATTGCGGCATATCCTATAAGTGAGTTTTTTATCTTTTGTTCTTGGGCTTTTGTTATTATGATATTGTTTTTATTGTAGGTTGTTTTAAAAAGACTGATAGAGGTACTGACTATAAGTGCAAATATAGCCAAAAATATACTCATCTCTATAAGTGTAAAGGCTTTTTTATTAAAAGTTTTCATTTCTTTCCCCTTTATCTTGTATGATTAAAATCGGCAAAATTGCATATGGAGTTTATAAGTTCATAGTAAGTTAGCTCTTCGATTAGATCATCCCTATTTTCACTGTAGCTGTTGTTTTTCATATAGTATGTTCTATTGCCATCGTTATTTATATCATCAAATACTTTGTTTTTACCGCTTGAAAGTATCACGGCTACTACAGAGTATTTAGAAGTGTTGCTTTCATCTGTCATTTGTGGAAAATTTGCAGTATGGTTTATATCTGTAAGTATTTTACATATATTGCTGTCATCACTTGATACGAACTGAGTTCCTACATCATAATAGATAGGCATACCAAAGCTGTCTAGATCTTTTGTACCAAAAGTATCTGCTTCTAAAATCTCTTTACCGTTTATGGTTGAGGGAATATTTCCAGTTACTGCTATGTATGAGATCATGTTTTGTTTTATATTTTCAAGAGTGGTTTTTGTATCTTCTATTCTCTTTTTTTCCAAAGTTGTCTTGCCTGAGTTTAGAAAACCGCCTACGATTATTGCCATGATTATTATAACGATTGCAAGTTCTATCAGTGAAAAAGCTTTTTTATTCATAGGTACTCTCCTTTTTTATTACATTTGTGCAATGAGATCATAAATAGGTCCCATAAGACCAGTCATAATAAGTGCCATAAATCCACCACCTATCATAAGAGTAAGAGGCTGAACAATTTTTGGAATATTGTCCGAGATATCCTGCACTTTGGTAAAATAAGTTTCAGCAATAGTACCCAATTCATTTTCTAAAGAACCTGTAGTCTCACCTATCTCCACAACTCTTGTGACGAAGTTTGTATATAGTGGATTGGATCTTACTCCCGCGGATAAAGGTACACCCTGCTCAAGACCTTTGATGATCTTTTCTAGGTCCTCTTTATAAAGGTCATTTTCAATAGAACCCTGAAGCATAATAAGAGCATCATATAAAGTAAGCCCTGAACTTAAACTAAGTTTTAAATAATCAGCAATATAAGCTATATTGAAAAAGACCATCATTTTAGAAAAAACAGGTGTTTTAAGAGCTAGTTTTAAAAAAGCATATCTAAATTTATCACTTTTTTCCAATGCAGTTTTAAATATTATTATGGTTCCTATTATACCCATAATGACCATACCTATATATTCTGTAAAAAACTCAGAAGCAGCGATAAGAAACTTTGTAAGAGCAGGAAGTTCAGTATCCATATCTTTAAAGAATCCAACCATCCCCGGAACAACAAAAAGCATCCAAGCTACAACTGCCATAAAAATAAATCCAATAGAAAAAAGAGGGGTGATAAGTGCTTTTTTTGTATTTTTTTTAAGCTCTTGTGTTTTTCTTAAGAAGTCTGCACCACTTCTTAGAGTTGTTTCTATTTGTCCTGTCTCTTCACCTACTGCCATAAGATTGATAATAGTTTGGGTAAATTGTTTTTTGTAAGGTTCACAAGCAGTAGAGAATTTTGTACCTGAAGAAACTTGGTTTGCTATCTTTGTTAGAAGTTTTTTTTCCTGTGCATTTTCCGCATCCTCTTTTATATCATGAAGACCTTGTGCAAGCGGGATACCCGCTTTTAGTATAATATTTAGATTGTCAAGCATTTGTATAATTTGATCTGTTGTAACTTTTGGTTCAAAAAGTTTTGAGAGAAACATAAGTTTTGGGTGTAAAGGATATATTTTTAAAGGTATGTTATTATTTTGATCCAGTGTTTGGTAGAGTTCCCCTTTGTTATTTGCCTCAAAGCCCTCTATGAGTTTCTTCCCTTCATCATCAATAATATATACAATAAAAAAAGCCATTAGACAAGTACCCTTTGGATCTCATTTATTGATGTTTTACCTTTAAAAGCTTTGAGAAGAGCATTTTGTTTTAGAGATCTCATCCCTTCTCTTTGAGCTTCTTCAAAAATAGCAAGTGGTGCAGAGCCTTTGTTGATCATATCTTTTACTATATCCGTAAACTCAAGGATCTCAATAACTGCTTCTCTACCTTTATATCCGGTATTATTACAGTGCTCACATCCAACCTCTTTATATAATTCAAAAGAATTTTGCCCATCTTCTAGCCAATGATCTGCAAACTCTTGGGATACTATCTCTTCTCTTGTCATAGTTATTGATTCTTTACATAAGGGACAAAGTCTTCTTAAAAGTCTTTGTGCAAGTACGGCAAGTACCGATGAACTTAAAAGGTAATCTTTTATACCAAGGTCAAGTAGTCTTGGTACTGCACCAACCGCATCATTGGTGTGAAGTGTGGACAATACAAGGTGACCAGTGATCGCTGCTCTAACGGCAAGTTCTGCTGTTTCCTCATCTCTCATCTCACCTACAAGCATAGCATCAGGATCTTGTCTCATAAATGTTCTAAGTGCTGCGTTAAAGGTATATCCGGCTTTCTCATTAACCTCAGTTTGCCTAATAAATGAGAATCTATACTCTATAGGATCCTCAATGGTCATAATGTTTTTTTGGATAAAGTTGATATGTCTTAGCAGGGTATACAGTGTTGTTGTCTTACCGCTTCCCGTAGGTCCTGTTACAAGTACAATTCCGTAAGGTTTGTTAAATAGCCGTTTTAACTGATCTATCTCCTCTTGCTCAAATCCACCAGATTCAAGGTTAAAAGCAGATGTGTCAGATGAAAGAAGCCTCATAACAATATTTTCTCCATTATTTGTAGGGATAGTAGATACCCGCAGATCAAATCTAGAACCTACAAAGTTATGAGAAAATGAACCATCTTGAGGAAGTCTTGATTCGGAGATATCCATCTTTGAAAGAATTTTTATCCTTGAAACTATAGGTTGAAGTGCTTTTTTAGGTAAGGTATATGCTATATTTAAAACCCCGTCTATCCTAAAAAATAGATATATAACTTCACTATCGGGAGTAATATGAATATCGGTAGTTGAATCTTTGATCGCTTTATTGATTATAAGCTCAACAAGTTCAATAATATCAACTTCCTCATCATCTAAAAATTGGGTGACCTTATCTTGTATCTGCTGTTCTATTGGATTTAGAAGTTGATAGTATTTTACCTCTATCATTCTTCTTATCTTTCTTTCATCTGCAACTACAAGTTCTAAGGGGTATGGTGACATTCTAGATATACTGTCTACTGCATCCATATCATTTACATTTTCCATTGCTACAATAAGTTTGTTATCTTTTATATCTACGGGAAGTATTGTTTTTGATTGTGCAAGTTCAAAGGGTATAAGCTCCAAAGCTTCATCAGATATAGGAACCATATCAAGATCAATATACTCGTATCCATATTGTTTTGCTATGGCAATTGCTATCTCTGTAGGAGTTACAAAGTCAAGTTCTTGAAGGATCTGTCCTAGAAACTTTCTATTTGCTTTTTGTACATTCAGTGCAACTTGAATATGCTCTTCACTGATATATCCAAAGTTTTGTAACAGCTTACCTAAAGGTAGTTTCTTTTGTTCCATAACTCTTTCTCTTTTTAGATATATTTAATTTTTCAAGCTGTTTGTATCTGTTGTATGCTTGATGTATAAGATTTTCATATTTCTTATTGTTACTTTGAGATATAAGATTGTATATAAATATAGCTTTTTTATATTGAGACTCTATCTCACAAGACCGTGCATAGGCAAATGCAAGATAAAGGTCATATCTGTTTAGATCATAGGCTCTTTTGTAAAATTTGTGAGATTGTTTAAATTGCTCGTTTCTCTCAAAGTAAACACCAAGTGCAAGATGTATATACCCTGATCTGTCATATTGAAGTTGTGATTCTAATTCTTCTTCTAACATAGGGTTGTTTATCTCTAAAGCACCCACAGCATATGAATAAGCAGCCATATCTTTTCGTTTTAGAAGACAAAACTTCTCTTTTGCTTTTGGCCAGTTGTTTGTTTTTCCATATAGGTAAAAAAGATTGTTGACTATAGCTTTATTTGCAGGGTCATGTGCAAAAAGTTTCTCGTAGGTTTCTATACTTTTTAAGGTAAAGTTCTGTTTTTTATATTTATGTGCATCTGTAAGAGCACGAGAATATTCATAATTATCCAACTTTATCATAGGGATAGATTGTTGTTGTATACACCAAAGAGGTGTGTCTTTATCTGTAGTTGGCACTTCTTCTTTTTGAATGTTATTTTGTACATTATTAGAATTAGTTACAAGTTTTTTATATTTTTCTTCCGGTATTCTTATAATAAAAGAGTCTCTAATTCCAGACTCTTTTGCAAAAGCTAGTTTTTTTTGTATCTCTTTTTTATTTTCTGTAGCTGAATATTTGATTGTTAGATATTTACCAACAGGATATATAAAAGCTTCTGACTTGATATTGTCTGGAAGATTATTGAATTGTTTTTGTATGCTTTTCACATTAGCTAGAGGAAAAGTTGATAATTGTATGGTATATAGATATTTTACTTGCTTTTTAAGTGTTGTATTTAACTGTTGTATTGCATTTTCTCTATCATTTGTCACTTTTTCTTTTATACTTGAATTTTCAGAGTTGTTTTTTTCAAACATACTGGCATCAATAGATGAGAACAATAAAATTATCGCTAAAGTATATTTAATCACAGTTCACTCTTGTCTATATTGATTTTTAGTATTATTACAAGCTCTCGTTTTTCTACAGATTTATTTGTGTTTTTAAATAGATTTCCTATCACAGGAGCATCTCCTAGTGCCGGTGTCTTAGCAGTTTCATCTCTTGTTACACTACTTATAAGCCCACCTATTACAACCATATCATTGTCTTTTGTCAAGATTGTAGTACCTGCTTCTTTTACATTTATGATAGGTGCTCTTGCAACCTCACCGTTTGCGTCGTTAAGGATTTTATCACCCTCTATATTTGTAACTATTGGTACGACATTTAAAAGTACAGTACCGTTCTTTTTTATAATAGGAGTCACACCTAAAGAGATACCGTTTAACACATCGATCTTTGTATATGTTATCTCTGCTTTTAAAGCTGAACTTGAATCATCACCGGCATTAGCAGCTTCAACATATTCGATCTCTTTTTCCCAATAAGGGATCATATTACCGCTTGAAAGTACACCTGATTGTCCATTCATCACTTTTATTCTTGGATTTGATACAACCTCTACAGATCCTGCTGTCTGCATAGCTTGAAGTACACCTGAAAAGTTATTTTTACTGTATGAGATACTTGCAGCTACTGTACTGTCTATAGGAGTTAGTGATGATATACCGGTATTTAGTTTTAGAGTACCGCTATCTATATTTGTCCAGGCTTTCTGCCAGTTTACACCAAGCTGATGAGTGTCGTTTAATATAACTTCCATGATCTTAGCTTCTATTAGAACCTGCTTACTTATAAACTCTTTTAAACTTTTAATTACAGTTTCAACTTGTTGTACATTTCTTCTGTAGTCTGTAACTACAAGAGTTCCTGAAAATTTGTTTAGGGAGTATTTCCCTTTTTCTGATAGTATATTTTTTATACTCTCTTCCACTTGCAGATAGAAGTTGCTGGTATCATCATCTGAGTCATAGTTCATAGAAAATTGACCAGTAAGGTTGTTAGCACCTCCTGCAGATCCCAATAAGTCACCACCTAAACTAGAAGATGATTTTGGTGCAAGGTTTATAAATGGTATCTCAAATGTTTTGGTCATCAAAGCCTTAACATGCATAATATTGCCTCTTAACTCAACATAAGTATTTGATATATCCATCACTATGTCTAAAGCATCTTGCAAGGGTGCATCCACCATATTTATAGTTATCTGTTTATTTGCGTCAACATCTTCATCTATTACAAGATTTAGTCCAGCTTCTTCACTTATTAAGAACAACATTTGAGATAATGATACTTTTTCTCCCGTAAAGTTAATAGAGTGTTCTTTTGATACTATTTGTGGCTCTTCATATACTGAAGGCAGTATTAGTGCGGGAGGTGCTGAGATGATTCTTCTTTGCTCAGACTCCTGCATCTTTTTTGTTATATCTGAAATAACTGTACTTGCAGGTTTTTCAGCTTTTTTTGTAGTAGTTGTTTTTACACTACATGCTGAAAAAAATACCGTCAATAAAGTAAAAGTAAATACTAGTTTAATAATTTTATCCATTTTTCTTCCCTGTCACTTTTGATAAACACTCTATCTCTTTCAATTTTCATAACCCTTAAATCTTTATTTATATAATCTTTTTCTTTATATATCTTATTGTTTATAACTGCTTTGTTCTTATTGTTTTTTGAAATTAGTACTAGTTGAAGATCATACAAGTTCCAATTTATTTTTCTATAGTTGTCTTTTTTAGCTTTTGTTGGATCTGATAGTTTTCTAGATTTTATTATATCTAAAATAGCTTTTATATCTGCATCTTGACTACTTTTAAGTGTTGAATTAAGTGCATTGTTATTTTGATCTAGCAATTCTCTTAGTTTCTCTACTTTTTTAGAGAGTGAGTCATTTTCATTGATTGTTTCAACTTCTTTTACTTTTCTTTCAGGAGGATCAAAATTAAGATATTTAAATAAATATGCTATAGTCCACCTTGTTGTGTCTACATTATTGTAATATAAACTTTCATCGTATTGGGATACATTTTGTTTGAAGATACCTAAGGAACGGTAGAATTTATTTTTTAAACTCTCTTTTGTTGTTTTATTGTAACTTTTTTTGAAATTTATTGTCTCTTCAATAAATTGTTCAACTGGTTTTATAAGGGCTATGGTATCTTTTGGATTGAAATATATATATGACAATACAGCTAAAGGTATTGTTAGTATTAGCAGATGTAAAGGTTTTAAGTAAAACTTGATCATTATTTTTCTTTATAAAATTTTATCATATCAAATTTAAGATGTATAAACACATCATCCATATAAACTTCTTTTATTTTTATATAACCGTTTCTAATATCATTTTTAAAAAGTTTTAACATTTTTTTTATATCGTTTCTATAAACTTTACACGAAGCAGAGATCTTAATATAACCATTTGGTGTTTTATCCATCTCATCTATAATAAGTTCAAATTGTTTTTGCATCAACTCTTGTTCTTTTATTAGAGAGTTTTCAGCTTGATCTATCGTCTCCAGTGTGTCAATGTAAGGTACAATATTTGTTCTTATCCAGTTATTTGTATCTTTTATAGGGTGTGCTGTTTTCATTGCTCTTTTAATATACTTGGTATTTTTTTGATATTGAGGAGTTTGATAACTAAAGTAATTTCCTATCATTATCACAACAAAAGCTATCAGTGATATAAAGATCAGTAAAGAGAGTCTCATTATTTACCTCTCCTTATTGTTTTGAAGTTTTGTATAGCTTTATCAATGTTACCGCTTTTGCCTACAAACGACAATCCTAATGTTGCATCTAATTTATTAGGGTTGTATTTTACCTCAATTTTTGCTTTGTTTTTTAAATCACTATTAGCTTTTCTAACAATATTTTTAAACTGGTTCATCTCAAGAAGTGAATTAAATTTTTTATTACTGTGAAACTGGAGTACAGAGATACTATTTGGTTTCCAGTAAAAGTTATCAAGAGTGACTTTATAGTCTAAATTTAATTCTGAACTGTTTATATATTCTGTACTCTCTTTTAGAAGTGTTAATTGTTCTATTAGGTCTTTATTCTGATTCTCTTTTATGGTTTTTAATATATAGTTTAAAGTTTTTTTATTTTTAAAATTATATCTTAGCTCTGGATACATAAACTCCAGTCTCTTCAAGTTTTGTTCAAAATTAGTTTTTACCTTGTCATATCTTTCATATTTTTCGTAAGTATCATATAGAAGAAACAGTGTAACCATAGTTAGTAGTGGTATTAATATATTTAATGACTGTTTAAATTGAACTTTTGAACGGATAGATTTTGGTGTAAAATCAAATTTGTAGTCTAAAGTCAGGGAACCTATCTCTATTATGCTTTTATTGAAATTTTCAGCTGTGAAGTTTTCAAATTTATCTTTTGAAGGTATTAACGATGAAAGATTTATTTGAGCCTTTTCATAGACCTCTTTATAAAAACTACTCTCTTGTAAAACAGTATCGTTTATAGTTAGTGTATCAAACTTTACACCTCTTGCTCTTTGCTTTGCAAAAGCTATATTTTTGTTTACTATATTTATTTTTTCATCATATGATTTTGTAAAATCCTCATTTCTTGAGAAGTATAGTTCATCTTTATCACCCGCTACTATTGTAAGTGTATTTTCATCCATCCATATTGTTATAAAAGTTTTATCATTAATATATTGCTTGGCAAATGAGTATAGTGCGTAATTTTCCAATGAAACCTTACTTGGATTTGAATTTGTATTGATAGTTGTATATTTTTGATAAGCTTTGGTATTTAGATATATACCGTTTATATTATAATTTATAGAGTTTTTTTTATCACTTTCACTAGCTGTAGAATAGGTATAGTTTAGATTGGATGTATCAATTTTATCTTTTTTTAGGTTTATAGATATAACACTTTGTATAGTACTTTTATCTGTGATCACTTTATCTATATTTGTAGTTGTATTTAAAAACTCTGTTTCAAATAGCAGATATGTAACATCTTTTTTGTTTTTTATAAATTTTTTAAGCTCATCTATATTTTCATAGTTATATATTTTTTCAAATAATACTTTCTCTTTAGTTGCTTTAACTTCTATGCAAGAAAAGTTATTTGGGCGTATTTTTACTATGTATCTATGAGCCATTAATAATCACCTATGCTAGTTTCTTTTATTTTATTGATATAATACCAAATAATTAATAAAAATCTTACTTTTTTATTGCAAAATAAAAAAAGGCAGCTTAGAAAAGCTGCCTTTTTATAGTGTAGAGTTTCTACTATCTTTTAGAGTAAGCAGAATCCGTTACATTCTTTGTATCAACGATGTAAGGAACTAGTGCCATATGTCTAGCTCTTTTTACAGCATTTTCAACTTGCTCTTGGAATCTTTTTGCAGTTCCAGTTAGTCTTCTAGGCATGATCTTACCTCTTTCAGACATAGAGATCTTTAAAAGATCAAGGTTTTTATAATCAATGTACTCTAATTTCATTGCAGAGTATTTACAATATTTCTTAGCGAATTTTCTTCTTTCAGCCATAATAATTTCCTTTTATAACTTATAATTTAGACTAAAACGGTATCTCGTCGTTGTCTATATCAATTGTCGGTATGTTTTGCTCATAATTGTTTTGAGGATTGCTGTTCATACCACCTGTCTGCTGGTTGTAGTTTTGCTGTGGTTGATTATACTGTTGTGCAGGTTGCTGATAATTGTTATTTGACTGTTGGTTTTGACCATAGTTTTGATTAGCCGCAGGTGCTTGGTAATTATTACCTCCACCCATAGCTTGAGAATCAGCTTTAGAATCTAAGAATTTGAATTCGTCAACTCTTAAAGTGTGTCTGCTTCTGTTACTTCCGTCTTGTGCCTGCCATTGTTCAAATATCAGTCTACCTTCAAGCATAACCTTTGAACCTTTTCGTACATATTGATTAAGTATCTCTCCACCTTTACCAAACACGGTAAAGTCAAGGAAACAAACTTCTTCTTTTTGTGAACCGTCTGCACCTTTAAACTTATGAGAAGTTGCTATTGCACCTTTTGCCAAGGCACTTCCGTTTGGAAGATATTTCAGTTCAATATCTCTAGTTAGGTTTCCGATCATAATCACTTTATTGTACATATTAGGTCCTTTAATCTGTTATAGATTATTTAGCAGCTTTCTTAGCAGCTTCATCACTCATAGCAGTCCATTGTGCTATTTCCGCTTTACTCTCTGATTTTATAAAGATGAATCTTAAGATATTCTCGTTGATTCTGTAGTTTCTTTCTAATTCAGTGATTGAATCTGAAGGTGCTTTAAAGTAGATTACGAAGTAGTAACCTCTTTTATTCTTTTGAATCTCATAAGCAAGTTCTCTTGTTCCCATATCATCACATGATACGATCTCACCACCGTTTTTCTCGATGTTACCTTTTACAGTAGCGATTTGATTTTGGATCTCTTCTTCTGTAAGTGTAGGTTTAACTATAAACATAGTTTCATAATGTCTAATTCTAGCCATATTGTTTCTCCTTTTGGGTTTAAGCCGATATTAATATCGGCAAGGTTAAGGGTAAAATTCCCTTGGGAGTGCGATTTTATCTTAATGAGGCTGAGAATTTCCTGAAGCAAGCTTGTGTGTAACTGTTCATATCAAGCGAAGAGTTTGTTTTGAGTTCAAGTTCGAGGTTTTGGAAGAATACAAGAATCTCCAAAAGTTTTTCCTGTTTGAACTTGATAGCTACTGCTGCTCTTTCATTTGCTATTTTAGCAGGAAGAGGGTATCCCCAGATCTCTTTTATATTTAATTGACCGTAAAGTTTTAGATAACTGTTGATATTAAAAAGCTGCTGTATAAAGGAGGTGGTTTGATTGATAAGATTTATCTCATTCATCCCCTCTTCAAGCAACATATATATATCTTTATTTATCCTTTGAGCCGTAAATAGTTTAATAAAGAACTCATCTAAAGAGACACCGCCCATACCGAAACATTGGGTGTTAATGACATTTATACTTATAGGTTCTTTTAAAATTGCAAGTTTTCCAAGGTCATTTACACATAAAGAGAGATCTTTTTGATGCATATTGTACAGGTATTGAAGTTCACCTATTCCACATTGTAGATTTTGTTTTTGAGCTTCTTCTTTAAGTATGGTAATAGCCTCATTGTCATAAGGCTGGTAAAATCTAACCTCTACACCGGATGTTTTTTTTGTAAAGCTTTTAGCCATTGTTTTAAAGTCAGTATCTCCTGTACAGCTTACAATAAGGAAACTATCAGGGTTCGTAGAACACAGTGATACAAGTTCATCAAGCTCTTTTTTTGGTATCTTTTTGTTTGTTTTTATCATCAGTATATTGCTTGAAGAAAATAGTGAAGATTGCGATAGATAGTTTGAACACTCTTTAAAGTCATATTCATCAAAATATACTTTGTATATCTCATCACCTTGGCTAAGTTTTTGTGCTACATTGTTACTATAAGATTCTACTAAATAGTCACATTGACCGTAAAACATGTACGCATTATAAGTGATCCCTGAAGATAGTTCTTTGTCAAATTGATTTTTATACATAGTGTATTATAGTACCATTGCACTTATTTTTTTAGAGATAAAATCACTTTTTGTGATCCTAAGATTTAGTGGAGTAAATAGCTTTTCACCGGAATAGTTTTCTATATGGGCTCTAAGACCCTCTATATTTTCAGTAGTTTCCGCTAAGTGATTTTGAGCATCTACCACTTTAGCTTCAATGTTTTTACCTATATTTTTATATGCCCATCTTGCATATTTTCTATCTTCAAAGTCCCAAACCAATTGTGCGATATCTCTCTCTTTTTGACTGATATATATGCAAGTCTCTTCAATATCTTTAGGGATCTTTCCTGTTTTTAAAATACGGTGAAGTACAAGATCCGCATATCTTCTAATAGGAGAAGTAAAATGACTGTAGTCTTTGAATCCAAGTCCGAAATGTTCTTTTTTTATACTGCTGTAAGCTGCTTGTTGTTGTGATTGGATAATAAGCTCATCTATCTCTTTTTCAAGTCCTACATTTTTTGCTTTTTGCTGGATACTTACTATTGTGGAGTGTACATCACTTTTTAATTTTGCATTTAGTCCTAGCATATTTACATCATCTACAAGTTTTGCTATTTTTGGCTGTGTAGGTTCATCGTGAACTCTAAATACACCCAAGGTCTTTAGTTTTTTTGCTGCTTCTTGATTTGCCAAAAGCATACACTCTTCAATAAGTGAGTGGGAAGGGGTAGAATCCTCTTTTTGTATACTTTCTAAGTTATTATTCTCATCAAGTTTTTGTCTTAACTCTTCATTTCTAAAATCATAACCGTTTTTAAGTCTAGCTCTTCTAAAAAGTTTTGTTATATCATAAAGTTTTACAAAGTAGTTCTCTTTGTCGTTTTTTTCTAGTATATCATCAATCTCTTCATAGGTATATCTTCTTTTTGAATTGATAACTGCTTCAAATAGTTCACTTGAAGTTACCTTTTGTTTTTTAATATCAAGTTTCATTTTAAAGACATAGGCAAGTCTGTCTTCTTCAGGTACTAGTGAACATAGATTGTTGCTTAGTTCAAATGGAAGCATAGGTAGAACTTTGTGGGGAAGGTATATAGAAAAAGCTCTTTTTTGTGCTTCTATATCTAAAGAAGAGCCTTCTTGCACATATGAGCTCACATCTGCTATAGCTACATAAAGTGTTGAACTTCCCTCATCAAAATAAACCGCATCATCAAAGTCTTTTGCACCAACGGGGTCAATAGTGCAAAAGTCAAGATCCCTAAGATCAGTTCTCTTATCATCTTTTGCTTTTTTTATATCTGTTGAATATGGGTCTAGTCTTGAGATCTCACCGTAAAGACTAAGTGAGATTATCTCATCAATAGCAGGATCGTAAATGGTACCTAGTTTTTGTATGATCTTTCCATTTTGAAAGATTACAACATCACCCTCTTTATTTCTAACATCTTCACAATCAATAAGAATATTTTCTTTAATAGTGTAAAGCTCTTTATCTTTTACCATGCAAAGTATTTGTGATACTCCTCGATCTAGTACCTCTATAACTTTAGCTTTTGTTTTGCCCTTAGGGTTGAACATAACTTGCACTAAGGCAATATCACCCTCATATGCACCGTTGAGGTCGTGATTTTCAATAAATATTTTTTGAGAAGATTGATTTAGCATATCAAGAGTTGATAATTTATTATTTATATTTATTTTGCCAATCTTGTATCGACTGTTTAATTTATATTCTGTACCGTTAAATTGTACATTTTTATTTTCTTTCTTATAGAGTTCTTTCAGGTATGATTGTATCAAAATTAAGTTCCAGTTTATTATTTTAACATCTAAGATGAAATCTGTTATAATGATAGCTAATTATTTTAAAAAGGAAGATATAATGAAAAAGATAATGGCTATAATAACTCTTTTAATTTTATTGATTTCAAATACTTACGCAGAAACAAAACCTAATCTATTATTTTATTGTGGTATTACGATGGTAAAACCTATGAAGGAGATAGCAAAGATAATAGAACAAAAGCATAATTGTAAGATCACAATTAGTCAAGGTGGTTCTAAAGATCTTTATGATTCATTGAAATTCTCAAAAATAGGAGACCTTTACCTTCCGGGTTCCGACTCATATAGAAAGAAGTACCTAAAAGACGGTTATCTTCTTGATAGTGAATATATAGGTTTTAATCAAGCTGCGATTTTTGTACAAAAAGGAAATCCTAAAAATATAAAATCCTTAGATAGACTTTTGGATGAAAATATTGCAACAATTTTATGTAATCCAAAAAGTGGAAGTATAGGGAAAATGACACAAAAGCTTTTAACTTCATACAAAGGGGAAGATTTTTATTATGATGCTTTTGATTATGCTGCACAAATAGGGACTGACTCAAGAAATCTAAATAAAGCTATCTCGGATAAAAGTGCCGATATGACAATAAACTGGAGAGCTACAGGGTACTTTACTGAAAACAAAAAATATATAGATATAGTAGAGATAGATGAAAAATATGCTCCTAAAAAGAAACTTGTACTAAATCTATTAAGCTTCTCTAAAAATAAAGAGATAGCAAAAGCATTTATGAAATTTGCAGCTTCTAAAAAGGGACAAGAGATAATGAAAAAGCATGGATTTAGATAGATAATGCGAACAAACACTTCCACAAAACTACATTTTCTTATTGGGATTTTTTTAGTAGGTTTTATATCTTTGTTTGGTTTAAATCAGTTTTTTATAAAACTTGTAAATGATGTAGATAAAGAGACAAAAATCCATATGTCTAAAATAGCTATAGGTGAGTATATAGCTGAAGATATTCAGACCCTAAAGGCATATTTTTTCGAATTGGCAACAACTACAACATCTAAAAGATCAAGAAAAATTGTTATAAAAAAAATTGATGAAACAATGGAAGTTATAAATAACTCTCTGGATGTACTAGAACATGGAGGTACTTTAAAAAGGGTTATCAAGCTAAATATTGAGGGGCACACAAGTACACTAAAAGAGATAAAGTATCAACCCTTAGATACACAACTAGCATTGGAAGTTATAGATATCAGACCAAAACTTATTGAGTTAAGAGGTATGATAGATGAAGTAGATCGTTTATTGGGTTTAAGAACGCAATATAAATTTATAAAAGATAATTATAAATATGTAAAAATATCACAAACCATAAGGAGATTCTACAAGTCAACACCGGCATTTTTTACTAGAATGAGTGAAAATATAAAAAGACTTCTGTATGAGGGTGACCTTGAACTTAATGAGATCAAAAAAACAATTGAACAGAAGAAGTCACTTTATCTACAGATAAAAATGAGTTTGATTTTCATTGTTATTCTTATCGTTTTAATTTTGGGTTGGTGGATATCAAAAATCATTGAAAAAGACAATGAATCACTTGTAAAATTAAACAGTGATTTTAAAAAAACAGAAGCTTCTATACGAGGTCTTCTTGATGCTCAGCCAAATATTATTGTAGTGACTGACGGTAAGCATATGATAGATGCAAATAAAAGGCTTTTAGAGTTCTTTGATGACTATACTGATTTTGAGCATTTTTCAAAAGAAATTGAATGTATATGTAGCTTTTTTGAAAAAAATGTTCCCGATGATACATATATAACTCAAGTTAAATATGATGATCTGGTATGGACAGATTATATTTTAGACAATCCTGACAAAGCATTTAAAGTGATCATGAAAAAGAATGGTCAAAAAAGACATTTTGCAATATCAGTAAATAAAACAATTATACATGAGGAGACTAAAGAAACAGTTGTAATAGTTACTCTAAATGATATATCTAATGAGATAAGTTCTCAAATTAAACTAAAAAGTTTAAATGATAATTTGGAACTTATAGTACAAAATAAAACAAAAGAGCTTCAAGAATTAAATGAAAATTTAGAACAGAAAGTTTTAATTGAAGCTGTAAAAGCCAGAGATAAAGATAAACAGTTGATACAACAAGCAAGATTTGCCGCATTAGGTGAGATGATTGCAAATATTGCACATCAATGGAGACAGCCTCTAAGTGCGATTAATACAACTGCTTCAGGTATGCAGCTTCAGATGCAGCTTGGTCTTTCATCTGACAAAGAGATCAATGAATCATTTGGAAACATTATGAAATATGTTGAGTTCTTGACTCAAACTATAGAGGACTTTAGAGGCTTCTTTAAAGAGGATAAGGAAACAGAAGACTTTAATATAGCGTTAGCACTTGATAAAACATTGACAATAACAAGTTCTACATATAAAGATAATGATATTGAAGTTATAAATAATACAAAAGATAAAGTTTTAAATACACATGGTATGAAAAGTGAATTGTCTCAAGTGTTTTTAAATATCTTAAATAATGCAAAAGATGCAATTATAAGCAATGATATTGAGGAAAGGTTTGTACATATAAGTTCAATGGAAGATAATCATAATCATATTATTTTTATTCAGGACAATGCAGGCGGAATTCCAAAAGATATAATCGAAAAAGTATTTGACCCTTATTTTACTACCAAACATCAATCTCAAGGTACAGGTATAGGGCTTTATATGAGTAAAGATATAATCGAAAAGCATATGAACGGTAGTATCAGTGTAAAAAATCGAGATATAACTTTAGATGGTATCTCTTATAATGGTGCTTGTTTTAAGATAGAGCTTCCTAAAGTATAGAATCTAAAAATAGTTCTATATTTTAGATAAAGCTTGATTAGATTTATTTTCAGTAAATTTTAGATATAATCCCCGAATAAATTAAAAAAAGGAATAAAAATGGCATTAGATGTTTATTATGACAAAGATTGTAATATCGA
>JAYEKV010000154.1:0-4337 GCA_034716855.1 Campylobacterota bacterium
ACAATTCTCTTATCATCATTTATCTCTATTTTTAAACTATCGAATTTATCTTTATTTGTTCTAGCTGATTTTTTAAAATCAACAAAAATAGCTACACTATCTTTTCTAATAGATATTGAATAAGTTATATTTTGAATAAGCTCCATTTTATTACTTGTAGCACTTTTTCTATCTACATCGATTTTACTATCAATCTTTTTATTTATTTTAGACCATATTTCAGAATAATCAGTTTGTTCTACTTTTATGTTATTAACTGTTGCTGAAGTTACAGATGAGATTTGAATCATTTCATATATTAAATTTTTAACCCTTTCTATAGATATATGTTTTCGAATAATATTTAAACACTCTAATATATGAAGAACTTTTGAAGATAAGTAATTATTTTCAACTCCTATAATATATTTATATAATGTTTGTTCCCACTCTTCATCTATCAAACTTCTTTGTTCTTCTGAAAAATTAACTTTTTCAAAATCTACCTCTTCAACACTTTCCAATAAATCATCATTCCACTCTAAATAGTTAGGTTCTTTTGCCAAAAGTTTATAAACTAAAGGATAAGCTACTTGTATTGAAATCAGTGCAAATTGAAGTGCTTTTTTTATATCTTCATATTTAGTATTATCCTCTTTAGCTTCAATAATACTATCAATTAGTGATAAATAATTTACAACCCTCTTTATTGCTCTTGGATTATTTCCAATAGTCAAACTACAAACTTTAGTTAAATAGTTTATATTTTTTTCATCTTCTAAATATTTATTTTCATCAAAATAACTAACTGAAGTAAGTTGATCTTTTAAATATTCATCAAGACTATAATCCTCTATTGGCATAGAGAAAGGCAATTGAACAATCTTATCAAAAAACTGCCTATACTCTCTTTCATTTTTTTCGTAATCTCCAAATTTGTTTTTCAATCCTTTTACAACAACTTCATAATCAATTGCCAGTATAAAAATACTCCCCTCACAGTCAAAAATATTTTTTAAGATTTCTAATACTTTTATTGCTAACTCTGGATTTAACCTATCTAAATCATCTATTAAAAATATCACTTTTGAATTATTATTAGTTATTTGAATAATTGCCTTTTCAATATCTTCTTTAATTCTCTCTAAATCTTTTGATCCTAAAGACTCTCCAAACTCATCAAGTGCTGTTTCTGCTCCTCCTGCAATTCTTGCAGCAGCTACTCTTGTAACAGCTTTTCCTATTTTCCAAAATGTTTCTTTGTGTTTTTTAAAACTGTCAATTAATCCTTTATCGCTTATCCTTGATTCTAAAGCATTTAAAAGATCTAAAAAAACTTTCATTGGCACTTCTGATTCTTCAAAAAGAGAGTAGTTCCAAGTATTGATAGTAAACACATCATTATTATTTTGTAATTCATTTTTAATAAGATTTAACAAAGATGTTTTTCCACTTCCCCATTCACCTTGAATAGAAATTGTCATTGGAGTATTGCAATTTTCTAAATAGTTTATTAATCCTTGTTTATATATATTGATTTTTAAACTATCATCATCTTTATTAGTTATTGGTTTATCTATTCTATTTTTATACATCACTTTCCTTTTTTACAAATTGGTACATCTCACCCACACTTAATATTTTACTTTTGTCTTTTTTACCATTTTTCATCTCTTCATAAAACTTATATATAACATGAATTAAAAAATAAACAATTTGTTTATTACTTAAACCCATTTGTATATTAATCACATTTTTTCCATAATTGATTTGTATGCTTTTTCCATTTCTGTATATGTTAATATCTTGACCAGAAGATGAATTTGAAAGTTTATATTTACTTTCTTCTATTTTCCACTCATCCCCTCTATCTTTATTTATTAAAATATCATTATGTTTATTACCAATTATTTTCATAATATTTAAAACCTCTAATAGATCAAAATCCTTTTCATCTTTAGGATCATTTTTTAATAAAGAATATAATTTAAATAAATCATAGTTTTCTAAGGCAAAGTTTTCGATAATTGGTAAAATATTATCTTGCCATGATGACTTTTTATATTTCTTTATTACACACTCTTTTTTGCTTTCATTCAAATTTTTAAAATTAAAATTACTTTCTATATATGTAAGATAAATATAATGAATATTTTTTACTCTAAAAAGCTTTTCAATATCCATATATTCACTAAGTTGATTTTTAGAGTTTGTTCCTGCATACTTGTTTTCAATAACTATTACTGTTTCTTGAGACAAGTCCATATAAACAATATCGAGTCTTCTTGCACTTTCATCATTATTAATTTTATCCAAAGCTTCAACTTGTAAATAGAACTCTCTACAAACTTCAAAGTTATCTAAATTTAATTTTTTATTTACAAAACTATCCCCTAATACTTTTGTGAAAAACTTTTTAGAAAACTCACTCCCAAGCCCATGACTTCCTTTTGAGTCAAGTAACCAGACCAATTGATTCGAAAGCCATGTTTCATTAATATATTTAACATTTGTACTACTCATCTTAACCTTTCTCACTATTATCAATAACAGTTATATCCACTACATCTACAAGAGAATAGTTTTTCTCTTTTGTCATTATCATAGGTAACTTTTCATTTTCAACATGCTCCAAGTACTAAATAATTTGCTCATATTTGTTCTCCATACTTTTCTTTTGCTTTTGCTAGTGAAAGTTTGTCATCACATAATTTTTTATTATCATTTGATGCTATTTGTACTTTTATATCAAACTCTTTAAAGTTATCTTCTATAGTTTTTATTTTCATTCTAGTTGAAAGTTTCACTTCACCATCCTTCCCTTTTATAGAATTTATATTTAGTTTATTTTCTGCTATTTTATTTTTAAAATATACTCTTAAACTTAGTCCTGTCATAAGCTTAAACTCATCTCTTAGTTTTTTTACAGTGGTATATTTACAAAATGGTATAGTATCTTTTGATTTTGCTATCTGCTTTTTATCACTTTTTAACTCTTTTATACTAACCAATGATGATAATACTTTTTGATACTGTTCTTGTTTATTTTCAACTTTTTTTGTAAAGATATTTTCAGTACAAAAAGGACATATCTCTGAAACATAATCTTTTATATCTGTATTACAATTTATACAAGTAACAATCAACTCTAAATCAGTATCATCAATCTCAACATCGTTTAAAGGTATCTCTTTTTTTTGAACTTTAGTTGTTAGTGATTTTCCACAAAAATTACATGTGTCATTTTTAGGATTCAAGTGTGTTTTCCCACAGTTTATACAGTCTAAATAGGTATCTTGTATATTTGTTTTCTTAACTTGTTGTGGTTTTTGTGTTGGCTTTGGTTTTATAGGTTGTTCTACTATAACCTTTACAGTTAGCTTCCCATTTATACTAGCATAGCTTTTTCCATAATCATCCCAACTCCAAGTGGTGTAGTTCTTTGTACCCCTTGGTATCGTTATATTGTAGCCACTCTTTTTATCTTTAAATTTTCCACCACTTAGTGATAAAGAGTAAGGTATAGTAATTATAGAATGGATATCTAGGTTTTTATCTTTTATGATATATTCTTTATAAAATTCAAGAAGTTTATTGATTATATCTACAATCATTCCTGTTGTATTTTTAAAATAACCCATTGTTATTTCAGTATCATTTATTTTTATTATTCCCGAATCATCAAAAAAAGAATCTCCACCTTCTCTAATAAGTTCGCAACTATTAATATCCTCAAATTTAATTAGTTTAGGGTCATCAAAAGTATTTTTCCAATATATAGTTTTTGTTGCTATTACTATACCATCATCACCAGATCCAAAGTCTGTATCATCAAGTAAAAACAATGGCTCTTCATCATAACTATAACTTGCATATTCATCTTTTGCATTGTGAAGTTTTTTCATCTTTTTTTCATAGTTTAAATTATCTAAAAAAGTAAAAAAACTATCATTATCAGATGATAATCTATATATAGATTGCAATAATTGTTTCTGATTATTATTTAATACCATATTGATTTTATTTTACCTTTTTTCTTTACTTCTTCAATTTGTTTTTAATATCTATTGCTATCTCATCTATAGCTTCCGTTGCTTTTTTATACAATACTTTAGTGTATAACTCATCAAATATAGCTTTACTTTCTTCAAGATTATTTAAGATTGATTTATCAACATGAACAGCTAAGTTATCTACGCAGACTACATTTCCACTAGTACCTATTACTACCAAAAGTTCACAGTTTTCCATCTCTTTGTAAAGTCTATCATACATAGGTGCTTGTTCACCAAACATAACTATAAATGGTCGTATTTTTTTACTACCACAAGTTGGACACTTCCCATCAAAACTATCCT
>JAYEKV010000155.1:0-4327 GCA_034716855.1 Campylobacterota bacterium
GGTAAAGATTGAAATCTGTTACCGTTCAAATTACAAACAACCAATGATTCAAGATCTCCAATACTATCAGGAAGTTCCTCCAAAAGATTATTCTCACATTGAAGATTTTTAAGCTTTTTTAGATCTCCTATAGTTTCAGGCAACTCTTTTAATCTGTTTGATGAAAGCTTTAAAATTTGAAGGTTTTCCAAAGCAGCAATTGACTCAGGAATATGTCTAAGTTTCTTCTTACTAAGATCCAGCATAGATAAGTTTTTTAATATATCCGGGTCTGTAGGTATTGATGAACTAAAGCCATTACTTTTTATCCACCTTATAAAATCTTCTATATTATACTTCATATTTCCTACCTGTTATTCATTTGATCTATTAAAAAATCTATCTCTTCATAGTCTATCTCACCGAACTGTGTCATATTATAAAGTGCCATTAAAGGTCTTCTGCAACATGTCTTATTACATTCAGTCACCAGTTTTTTTGCTTTCTTATATGGAAGATCTGTTATTTTAAATATCTCAACTGCTTGAGCTACATTTTTAGATCCACACTCACAAATGACCTTACTTGTTAGATCTTCCATACTTTTCCCTTATTTTAAAAAATCGTGTTTAGATTTGAACTCTAAAACAGGTTCCATAGCTTTTTGTATATCAACACTTAGCTGTGGAAGTTTATCATAATCAACCCAGATAGTATCCTCTACTATATCGTGTATCTGACCTGCTATCTCCGTAACTTTTCTTTTATACTTTGCGTACTCTTTTTTAATCTCTTTTTGTTCCTCTGTTAGTGCCATTTTATTATTCTCCTTTTAAATTTTTTTATTTAAAAACCATATATAGCTTCAAGTTCTATATTTGGTTTTTTATTTTTATACATTAGTTTATAATCATCTTTTAACTCAAAGTTATATGAGCTGTAAAGATCAACTATCTCATCTATATCTTTTGGGATAAATGAGATCAACTTCTTAAGTCCCCTATGGTATATCACTCCTCTTAAAAGCTTTTCTGCATCACTAAAAGCCTCAGATGACATAATCCATGGGGATATTTTTATCACAGACTTTCCAAGTGCATAAGAGTGCTGATAACCAAACTGTGTTGAAAGAAACAAAGATGACGACTTTGTAAGAGTTTGCAAGATATATTCCACTCTCTCATCTCCAAACTTTGATTTGTCCAGTTTGTTTACAACACCTATATAATTTTCACTGTTTATACTCTTTGCCATGGTGTTCGTAAAGTTAAAAGCTGCCCCACCACTGTCATAAACAGCTTTTTTAAAATTAGCATAAATATTAAAGTCAAACTCTTCAAATATTTTCTGTTCACTTTTTGATGCCATAAAGATGATTGATTTTTCATCATCGTATATATTGTTCAAAAGTATTTTTACAAGACGCTTTTTATACTGATCCTCAAAACCCTCTTTATAATAAAAATTGTTTATAAAAATATAGTTTTCAAATCTGTAGGCACTTATTAGTGCCTCAAGCTCATTATCACCATATGCACCAAAACATAAACTTTGATCTTCATTTACACTGTTTACTAAAAGATTTTCATCTATTAAAATCTCTTTTGATAAGCTTTTTATATCTGCTTGTAAACTGCTTTTTCTTATCCAGCCTATGAACATAGATACAAGTCCTTAAGCTCTTGTGTACTTAATACTTTCTTTCTATTTGTGACTATCTCTCTTACTTTAGGCAGTATATTGTTTACCTTTTCAAGATTTGGTTTAATACCTATCTTACTTAAATGGTAAAGAAGTGTTGAGCTTCCAGAGTGTTTCCCAATTGGGAAATATCTGTCAAGCCCTACTGTATTTGGTTCAAAAGCCTCATAAGAGTTTTTAGACTTTATCATCCCATTTACATGAATACCGGATTCATGTGCAAATATATCTTTACCCACAATTGGTCTGTTCGATCCTATTGGTTTATTTGCAGCAACACTCACACAATTTACAAGCTCTTTTAATTTGTCTGCTTTTATATCTCTATCTTCTGCAAACTGTGTTGCAAGACTTAAAAGTACCTGTTCAAACGAAGCATTTCCTGCTCTCTCCCCAAGTCCTATTACAGTTGTATTTACACTTGTTGCACCAGCTTCAATACCTGCAATTGATGTGGCAGTTGCCATACCAAAGTCGTTGTGTGTATGCATCTCTATATCAAGAAGATTCAACTTACTTAAAAAAGAGATATTCTCATAAGTTTTTATTGGAGTTAATATCCCTACCGTATCGCAGTATCTGAATCTATCTGCACCAAGCTCACTTCCAAGTGCTAGTATATCTTTTAAAAAACTATTCTCACTTCTACTTGCATCTTCCCCGCCTATACAAACAAAAAGACCCTCTCTTTTTGCCGTAGATACAACTTTTTCTAGATTTTTAAATAATTTTTTCATATCACCTTTGAACTTTACATCAATAAGTGTCTTTGATACGGGGATAGAAAGATCCACAGCTTTTACACCGCAATTTAGAGATGCTTCAAGATCTTCAAAAGTAGCTCTGTTCCAGCTCATGATCCTTATGGGAAGTTTTAGTGAAAGTATCTTTTTTAGATCATCCTGCTCTTTTTGACCCATAGCAGGGATACCAACTTCAAGTTCATCAGCTCCTGTTTCATATAAAAGCTGTGCAATTTTAAGCTTCTCTTCTGTTGTAAATGAGACATAAGGTGCTTGTTCACCGTCTCTTAGTGTAGTGTCGTTTATAAGTGCCATGATATTAACCTTTATTGATTAATATCATGCAAGAACTATTCCGTAGAGATGAAAAAGAATCGGTATTAACCTAATTCTTTCTCTTTTGTTGTGTAGAAGTATTTTTTTACAGCTTCATGTACAGATTTTTCAATTGGCTGTAAAGCATATGATTCATCAGCTATTAGATTGATAGATTGAAGCTCGCTCATTGGACAGTCACCTATCTTTTCAGTAAGTAATATATCCACATCTTTTAGCGTTGTTTTTATCTCTTCGATTGGATTATTTCCATCACAATTTTCAGCTCCACTGCAATAAGCACTTTCTATTTTTCTGTGCATCAAGAACTTGATAGCTTTATCACCGGCTTCATATACAATAAACTCTTGTGCAGATCCAAAGTGCATATTTATCATACCCTCACCAGAAGTAGTAACTGCTACAAGTTTTGTTTCACCTGTGCTGCTTAACTCTTGTTTTGTAGCATTTTCAAGTTTGATCCTATCATTTGCTTGGGCTAAATTGGCTCTCCAGTTCTCTATGACTTCATGTTTAGCAGCTCTTGCTTTTATATTATATTTACTCTCAAGTTCATCAAAAGAAAGTGCTGTAAATGACTCTTTTGTAAACTCATCACCCTTATCTTCACCAATAAGTCCAACAGCATCTGCTCTACATTGTCTACAGTGTTTCATAAGATTCATATCCATACCACATGCTTCTTGTGCTGCCATAGTCTCTTGATCTGTTGCACTAGGCACTCCATCAAGTCCAAACTTAGTACCAAATTCTGGAGAAGAAAGAAGTGGCATAATGTTATGTAAAAATACTTTCATCTCTTTTAGTTTTTTTGCCACATTTGGAAGATCTTTGTCATTGATCCCAGGGATTAAAACAGAGTTTGCTTTTACTAAGATTCCTCTATCAGTTAACATCTTGATACCCTCAAGCTGTTTTTCTAAAAGTATTTTTGCACCCTTGGCTCCCCATACTTTTTTGTGGTTCCAGTGAACCCATGGGTATATTTGGCTTCCTATCTCACCTGTTGGATCAACAGTATTAATAGTAACTGTCACATGATCTACATTGTACTTTACAATTTCGTCAATGTATTCTGCTAGTCTAAGACCATTTGTTGAAAGACAAAGTTTTAGATCAGGGGCTTTTTCTTGCAGCATTCTAAAAGTATCAAAGGTTTTTTTAGGATTTGCCAGTGCATCTCCCGGACCTGCGACACCTACTACAGACAACTGTTGTATCTCACCACCTACATAAAGTACTTTTTTTACCGCCTCTTCAGGAGACAACTTACCACTTGTAACCCCTGGTCTACTCTCATTTGAACAATCATATTTTCTGTTACAGTAGTTACACTGTATATTACATGCAGGAGCTACAGGAACATGTATCCTTGCATAGTGCTGATGTGCCCCTTCACTGTAACATGGATGATTGTTTATCTTCTCTTGTACGGCTAAAACTTCAGGATCATTTGGATCAAAGCCCGTATCTGATGATGTACCGCATCCGCCTGTTGAACAACTCATTATTTATCCTTTTTGTAATTCTTCATAACAATATTCAAAAAGTGTTCCTTGGATTTTACT
>JAYEKV010000156.1:0-1782 GCA_034716855.1 Campylobacterota bacterium
TAAAATCCCAATATATTATTAAAAGGAACTTTTAAATGAAAAAACTGGCAATTATGGGAGCTATGGAGGAGGAGATTACTCCTCTTCTTGAGTATTTCACAGATATAAAAAAGAATGACTATGCTGATAATACTTATTATGAGTGTAAATTAGGTGAGTTAGATGTAGTGATCGCTTACTCTAAGATAGGTAAAGTATTCTCTACACTTACAGCATCTACGATGATACAGAAGTTTGGATGTGACACACTTTTATTTAGTGGTGTTGCCGGTGGTATAAATCCTGAGCTTAAAATAGGTGATCTTATTGTTGCTAACAAATTATCTCAACATGACCTTGATATAACTGCATTTGGTCATCCTCATGGGTTTGTTCCTGGTGGTGGTGTGTATGTGAACACAGATGAGTCTTTAAAAAATATTGCTTTAGAAGTTGCTAAGCAGAATGATATAAAAATTATAGAAGGTATCATAGCTACAGGAGATCAGTTTGTTGCAGATGAGGCTAGAAAAGAATTTATTGAGAAAACTTTTGATGCTGATGCTTTAGAGATGGAAGGGGCTTCTGTTGCTGTTGTATGTGATGCTTTAAATGTACCATGTTTAGTTCTAAGAGCTATTAGTGATACTGCTGATATGGATGCTGGGTTTAATTTTGATGAATTTTTAGAAACAAGTGCAAAAACCAGTGCAAGTTTCTTAATGAAGATAGTAGATAAAATTAAATAGTTTTATCTGCAAATGAGATTCAACTTCTAAGAGTTGATCTCATCTTTTGCTTTAGCAATTGCCAAAGGTAATGGTAGATCTACCATATCACAGTCCGGTTCAAGACAACATTCACATGCAGATCCTGCACCTGATTCCTCTTTTATAAGTTCAATATCATCAGCACCGTGTTTTTTTACGGCATCTAAAATCTCTTCATATTCAACTTCCATACAGTTACAAACTAACATATCAATTTTCTTTACTTTATATACGCTTTTATAATTTTTTGTTCAGTTACTGGTGCATCTCTAAAACCTGTTTGTACGCCTTCTAGTTTTTTTAGTACTTTGTAGCTTGCTTTATCTTTTATATATCCAAAGATTGTATGTCTTCCGTTAAGATGTGGAGTAGCTACAGTTGTTATAAAAAACTGGCTTCCATTTGTGTTTCTTCCTGCATTTGCCATTGCTAAGATACCAGCTTTGTTGAACATAGCTTTTGGTGTGAACTCATCTTTGAAAGGTTTACCCCATATAGATTCTCCACCTCGTCCAGTTCCTGTTGGGTCTCCACCTTGTACCATAAATCTTTTTATGATCCTATGGAAGATGATACCGTTATAGTATCCGTTTTTTATATGAGTTGAGAAGTTCTCAACTGCAAGTGGTGCTAGATCAGGTCTAAGTTCTAGTTCCATTTTTCCTTGTGTTGTTTCAAATACTGCAATAGGATTTGCTGCAAACAACATAACAGAGCTTATAACTAAAAGTAGTAGTTTTTTCATTGAATTCCTTTTGTGTTAATTTTTTATAATAATATCAAAAAAGTATTAATATTTGTTTATATTTTTTATTGACTGATAGTTCTTGCTTATAATTATCATTTTTTTAAGTATCTTTTAGTTAAAATCTGAAAAAATTATCTACAAAGGAATTTAAATGTTAAAAGAAAAATACACTCCTATGTACTTCCTTGCATCACTTGGTGCAGGTGGTCTTTCGGTATCATTCTTTATGTATCTTATGTTTTTGATCCCCCATCCAGAAACACCTATGACTACTTTTGATCAAGT
>JAYEKV010000156.1:1882-13516 GCA_034716855.1 Campylobacterota bacterium
CTTGCATTGCAATTGATCTTTGGTATGCTTGGGTTCTCTGTTATGAAAAAACTTGGATACTTTGAAGAGTTTGTAATAGGTGAGAAAAAGTCACCTGTATCATTTGCACTTATCTGTCCTGGTGTTGCATTTATGGTATTTGGTATGTTCTTTATCAATATGGGACTTGTGATGAATGGTGTGGTTGATAAATATTCAATTGCATATTTTGTTTTAATGCTTCCCTTTATGTTTGTACAGTACAGAACTATTCAGTACTTCTTTAGATTAAAAAATAAATTCCAATTATAATAAAAGGGGAGAATCTCTCCTTTTTTAAAATAGTGTAGGTTGTTTGAATTTCTCTAATTCAAACCCTTCCAGTTTTTTTATCTTAAAACTTCTTCTGTGAATTTCACTGTATCCGTACTCTTTTAGTGCATCTATATGTGCTTTTGTTCCATACCCTTTATGTTTATGAAAATTGTATTGAGGATATTTTTCTGAGATCTCACACATATATCTATCCCGGCTGACTTTTGCTAAAATAGAAGCAGCACTTACCTCTTTTATTTTGGCATCTGCTTTTATCATATGATTTAGATTTTGTATACCAAAAGAGGTGTTTCCATCCATTAGATACTCATCTGCTTTTAGAGCTTTCATTATTTCTTCTATGGAAGTTTTCAAACACCAACTCAAACCTTTTTCATCTATAGTCTTTGCATCTTTAAATACTATATGATTAAAACTGTTCTCTTTTATTTTATCAAAAAGAGCTTCTCTTTTTTTTTCTGTAAGTTTTTTTGAATCGTCAAGTTCTTTTATAGGTTTTTTTAAAACTACTCCTGCAACTACTAAAGGACCTGCAAAAGGTCCTCTTCCTGCTTCATCTATTCCACATAAATTTTCTATCATTGTGCCAGTACCCAATCGTAATATGTTATAACTTGTGCTTCAATATTATCTATATAGATATTCTTTTCACCACTTACTGTTATTATCATTATATCTTTTATATTATATTTATCTATCAAAGGTATTATCTTTGCTATTACCGTTGATGATACAAGTTCGTTGAAAAAAGGTATAGATAAAACTATCATATCTTCTGATGGAATATAAAAGTCCATATTATCAAGATAATATATATCACTATATAGTGCATTAAGTTCTAAAAAAACCATGTTTTTAAAAAGATTGTTAAAATTCTTTTTATATGAGACTATATCTAAAAGGGCATGGTTAAATATAAAAAGTTTTTTTGCAGCTTTTGGCTGATTATATTTTTGTATGCTGTGTATTACTTTGCTTTGTTCTAATTGATCAAAGCTTTTATAGAATCTGTCTTTTGATATTTTTATTTTATTTTTAAGTTGATTGAAAAGTTGATAGACAGACTTTATTTCACTTGCTGATTTTATAAGTAAAAACAGTATCTCAAGATCTGTTTTATCTTCACAGTAAAGTTGACATATCTCATAGTTTCTTTTGTGTTTCTTTTGCTCAGAGTATTCAATTATTTCAGGGAAGTTTCCATATTTTAAAAAACTGTTGAAACTGTATGAGATATTTTGATGTTTTGTATCAAATAGTAGATACTCCTCAAAGTCTAATGGCTCTAAAAGTATAGTTTCAAATCCTTTTATATTTTGATGTTGTTTGGAAGTAATAATAATATTTGTAACTTTTGGTAAATCAAAGTCAAAATCAAAATTTTCTAAAACAACTACTTTTATCTTATTCCTTTCAGTAAAATAGTTTAGGTAAGATTTTATATCTTCTTTGTCATTTTTATAGTCATTAAGATCTATATATAAAAATTCTTTACTCTTAAAACTGCTTAAATAGTCGTAAATAAGATATGTTTTACCACTTTTAGGTGGTCCGTACAAAATTGTATTATTGGATGATATACTCTTTTTTCTTTCGTGAAAATTATGTTTCGGTATATTTGTTTCGTATATATGGTCTAAAATTGTCATATATAATTATATAGTAAATATTCTAATTAACATATATGATTAAGTACAGATTAACATTATTACTTTATCATAACACAATAAAAATATAATAGGTAGTTAACAATGATGATAAAAATCGATATGGAATCAGAAGAGTTCAAAAGTGAGTTTGCTAAGACTAAAGAGTTTACAGATAAAATATGTTCATCTCAAGGTTTTGTTTACAATCCAATAGAGGATGTAAATGAGGGTGTTCTTATGGGACTTGCTAGAAATAAGATTATTTATAATAAAAGATTTTGTCCTTGTTTTATGGTAATAGGTGAAACAAAAGAGGAAAGAAAAGCTGCAGATAACAGAATTTGTCCTTGTAAACCAGCTTTAGAAAAAGAGATCCCAGAAGAGGGGAAATGTCACTGTGGTATCTTCTGTACACCTGAGTATGCAAAAGCAAATGCTATAGAGATAGAAGCAGAAGAGGTTGCACATACGCACTCAAGAGGTCTTACAAAAGAAGAGTGTGAAGCTATTTTAGCTCATGATCAGCTTGATGGAGATGAAATTATTGCACTATTAGAAGCTAGAGAGCTTGGTATGGTTGAGTTTAATCTTATAGATGTTAGAGAGTGGATGGAGTGGAATCAACAAAGAATAGTTGGAACAGATTATCTTATACCTACTACATCATTCTATAATCAATTAGAGCAAATAGAAGAGCAAAAAGAGAAACCTACAATTCTTTACTGTTTAACAGGAAGTAGAAGTGCATATTGTCAAAATGTATTAAAAGATATGGGTTGGAAACAAGTATCTAACTATACACACGGTATCGTGACTTATCAAGGTGATACAACTTCAGGAGAGTAATGATACTCTTTTGATAAATAAAAAAAGGTGTGCATTTTAGCACACCTTTTTTTTGTGAAGCAAAATCTTTATTAAGATTCTGCCACTTCGTTTGTAGTTATCCCCATAGCAAGAAGTATTTTCTGCTCTATCTCATTTGCAAGCTCTGGATTATCCATTAGGAACTGTTTTGAATTCTCTTTACCTTGACCTATTTTAGCATCACTGTAACTAAACCATGCTCCAGCTTTATCTATGATATCAAGTTTTACACCATAATCTATAAGCTCACCCATTTTTGATACACCTGACCCAAACATAATGTCAAATTCAACTGTTTTAAAAGGAGGGGCTACTTTATTTTTTACAACTTTTACTTTTGTTCTATTTCCTATTACCTCTTCACCTTGTTTTAGTGAAGCGATTCTTCTAATATCAAGTCTAACTGAAGAGTAAAACTTAAGTGCATTACCACCTGTAGTAGTTTCAGGACTTCCGTAACCTGTCATACCTATTTTCATCCTGATTTGGTTGATAAATACAACTGTTGTGTTCATCTTATTTAGAATACCAGTTATCTTTCTAAGAGCCTTAGACATAAGTCTAGCTTGTACACCAACTTGCATATCATCCATATCTCCATCGATCTCAACTTTTGGAGTAAGTGCTGCTACTGAGTCAACCACTACAAGATCAACTGCTCCGCTTCTTATAACTGTTTCAAGTATCTCTAAAGCTTGTTCTCCAAAGTCAGGTTGAGAAACTAAAAGGTTGTCAGTATCAACTCCAAGGTTTTTTGCATATGCAACATCAAGTGCATGTTCTGCATCTATAAAAGCACATACTCCACCTGCTTTTTGACACTCTGCAATCATATGTAGCGTAAGAGTTGTTTTACCAGAGCTTTCAGGTCCGTATATCTCTACAACTCTACCTTTTGGTATCCCATTTACACCAAGAGCAAGGTCTAGTCCAAGTGATCCTGTACTTATTGATTCAATTGGTTCTATCTCTTTATCTCCAAGTCTTATAAGCGTCCCTTTACCGAACGCTTTGTCCATTTGTTTTATTGCCAAATCAAGTGCATTTTTTTGATTTTGATCCATGATTTTCCTTAAGTGTGTTTATTTATATTGAAAGTATATCTTATTTTTTTGATAAAAATAAAAAAGATTGCAAATTGCAATTTTTATTGTTTTCTATTATTTAAGTATTATTATGATATCATCATTTAACAAAAGATATTATTAAAATTAAAAGGAACAGATATATGATATATATAGATAATGTTTATGCTGATGAGGTTATGGATAGTAGAGGTAACCCTACAGTAAGAGCTACAGTAATTTTAAGTGACGGTACAAAAGAGAGCGCTATCGTTCCAAGTGGGGCTAGTACAGGTAAAAGAGAAGCATTAGAGTTAAGAGACGGTGGTGATAGATACATGGGTAAAGGTGTATTAACTGCAGTTGAGAATGTAAACAGTAAAATTGCTGATGAGTTAGTTGGATTAAGTCCTTTCAATCAAGCTGAAGTTGATGCAACTATGAAAGATATTGATGGTACAGATAACTATGCAAGCCTTGGTGCAAATGCTGTTTTAGGTGTATCTATGGCAGTAGCAAGAGCAGCTGCAACTAGCCTTAAAATACCACTATACAGATACTTAGGTGGTGCAAATGCTATGACTGTGCCAGTTCCTATGTTAAACATCATCAATGGTGGTGAGCATGCTAACAACTCTGTTGATTTCCAAGAGTATATGGTAATGCCAGTAGGTTTTGAGAACTTCAATGAAGGTTTAAGAGCATCTGCTGAAGTATATCACAACCTTAAAAAAATTATTGACGGTATGGGTGAGTCTACTGCTGTTGGTGATGAGGGTGGATTTGCTCCAAACTTAAAATCAAACGAAGAGCCTATTACTGTTATCATGGAAGCTATTGAAAAAGCTGGATACAAAGCTGGTGAGCAGATCTGTATAGCCCTAGATGTTGCTGCATCTGAGCTTATCAATGATGAGGGTAAATATGTACTTAAATCTGAGAATAGAGAATTAACATCAGAGCAATTAGCAGATTATTATGTTGATCTATGTGCTAAATATCCTATTATCTCAATAGAAGATGGTCTAAGTGAAGATGATTGGGATGGTTGGAAGATCTTAACAGAGAAGTTAGGTGATAAAGTTCAACTAGTTGGAGATGATCTATTTGTAACAAATGCAAATATCTTAAACGAAGGTATCCAAAAAGGTATCGCAAACTCTATCCTTATCAAACCAAATCAAATAGGATCAGTATCTGAAACTATGCTTACAATCAGACTTGCTCAAAGAAACAACTACAACTGTGTAATGTCTCACAGATCAGGTGAATCTGAAGATACATTTATAGCAGACTTTGCAGTAGCACTTAACTGTGGTCAGATCAAAACAGGAAGTACAGCAAGAAGTGATAGAATCGCTAAATACAACAGAATTTTAGAGATAGGTGCTGAGCTAGGTTACGGTGAGTACTTAGGAAAACAACCTTTTTCTAAAAAGTAATCACAATATATAAAGTTGATGCAAAAGTTAAAAGAAAATAAAAGCTTTATTATTACGGCTGTTTTATTAACAGCTGTGACTTTTGCCTTGGCTTATTATTTTGCAAATCTGCTTTTTTATGGAAAGAATTCATATGAGGTTTATAAACAACTTCAAACACAAAAAGCAAATCTGCAAGCTAATATAAAAAGACTTCAATATGAAAATGCAAGTCTTCAAAAACAATACTTAGAATTAAAAAATTTGGAGCCTGAAGAGTTATGAGGATATTATTTTTAACCATTTTATTTATCTTAGCCGTAGATGCAAGAGAAAATCCATTTGCACCTACCCAAACCTATGAAGAGAAAAAAACTCAAATGTTAAAAGAGCTTTATGAAAAAGAGGCTTTAGAACAAGAGAAAGCAAAATTTATAATTGCTCAAGAAAAAGCTGAGAAACAAAACCTTAAAGAGGAAGAGTTTGTAGAGTTGGAGATTCAGCCAAAAAAAATATCACCTTTTAAGATAAAAGAGGGTTGTAAAGAGTCGTATGATTTCCTACCTTTATCTTTTGTAAAAGTAAAAACATCAGAAGATAATATACAGTTTCATCTATCAGATAACTATAAGTTGATAAACCAAGATATATTGGTAGATAGAAACAAGTTTGTATTTGATTTTGAAGCTGATCTTATATTTTATACAAAAAGAGAAAAACTTTGCCACTCATACTTTAAATCATTTGCAATAGGAAACCATCCTAAACAGAGATATTTTAGAATTGTTGTGGAATTAAGTGATAAGGTGTCAAGTTATAAAGAAAATCTTGATATTAAGAATTCTATCTTAACTATTTACCGTAAAGCACCTGCTAAATAACCACTTGCAAAAGCCCATTGGAGGTTATATCCTCCGCAGGGTCCATCAAGATTGACAACTTCACCACAAAAATAAAGTCCTTTTATCTTTTTACTCTCCATTGTGTTTGGATTGATCTCTTTTAGGTTTATACCGCCTCGTGTGATCATCGCTTTTTTAAAACCTTCACTACCTGTAACTGTAAGCGGTGTATTGGCTAGAAGAGTTAGCAGTCTCTCTTTTTTTGCACCTTCAAGTTTATTGTATGAGACCTCTGGATTGGCATCACACATTTTACAAATCTCTAACGCTACACTATTTGGTATAAGTGTCCCTATTTGTTCTTCTAAAGTTGTATATTTATTTGAAGACAAAATACTTTTTAGGTGATTATGTATTTGGTCTGAGTTTAGACCCTTTGTCATATTTATCAAAATAGGCACTTCACCGTACTTTTCTAAAAGTGGTGTGATCTCTCTTGCAAAGTCAAGAATTACAGGACCTCTTATACCATGTGAGGTAAATATAAGATCTCCTGTTTGTTTTAGTTTTGAGTGTTTCTTTATATCTATTTTTATATTAGCTTTTGCGATAGTATCAGCCTTACAGTTTGCAACCCATGTTTCTTTTACTTTCAATGGAAGCATTGCTGGATAAATATCTGTAACTTTGATCCCCAATTCTTTGGCTAAATCATACCCTTCACCTTCACTTCCAAGATGAGAGTAACCCATACCACCAGTTGCTATTATTATATTATCAGTTTTGTAAATATTAGAATCGGTTTTGATCTCTTTTACTTTATCATTTTGTGTAACTAGCTGTTTTACAACGGTGTTAAATATGATATCTACATCTAGTTCTTCAAGTCGCTTTTGAAGAGCATTTAATATAGTAGAGGAGTTATGAGTAACGGGAAATATTCTAAAGCCGTCAGGGATATGAGTATCTACTCCAATTGAGTGAAAAAATTTCATAAGTTCTTTATGATCAAACTCTTCAAGTGCTTTTGTCATAAATCTGCCGTCTCGTCCAAATGAAGCCATAAACTCTTCATTGGAAAGGGTATTGCTAAGATTGCATCTGCCCCCTCCTGTTGCTTTTAGTTTTGCACCAACATAGGAAAGCTTTTCTATTAGCAGTACTTTTTTATTTTGAGATGCTGCTTGAATAGCGGCTATCATACCACAGGCACCTGCACCTGCAACTATTAGATCATATTTTATCATCTACAGATTGTTCAGAAGTAAGTGATATAATTCTTATGGTAATCATACAGATGATAACCTCAAATATTGCACCAAGGATAAAGGCATAGTAGTAGAATTGGCTAATACTTTGGCTTTGGTATGCAAGTGTAGAAACAGCAATAAGAAGCGTTAAAGGCATAGAGTGTGATAGAGCAAACAACATAGACTCTTTAAACCCTATCTCATTTATAAACAAAGTAGAACTAAATACCCTTATACTTATCATACCAAGTGTTATTAGAAGCCCCACACCTATAAGATTGTCCATAAACAGTGATTTAAGTTCAAAAGAGGTACCGATCCATATAAAGAATACAGGTACAAGCCAACCAAATCCAAAGTGTTCAAGTTTATGTGGTAGTTCTTTGTTGTGTTCAAAGAATGTTTTGATAAATACACCCGCAATAAATGCCCCAAGAGCAACTTCAAGATGAAGATAAAGCATAACTGCTACCATCAAAAAGAAGATACCCATAGATACCCTTATATCTTGCTCTTGATTGTCATCTTTTGGCATAAGATAAGTTTTAAGCTCAGGATACCACCATATAAGATTGTGAAAAAAGTGATAAAAAGCTATCATAACTGCAAATACAACAGCAAGCTCAAAAAGTGTTCCGTAAAATTCACTTCCCAAACCAAACTCCAGACCGGCACTCACGGCTGTTAGTACTATAATTGAGATGATCTCACCAATAAGACCAACTGTGATAGCCATATTAAGCCATTGGACATCTCCATATTCTTTCTTTAGAACAGCAAGAAGACCCACGGATATTAAAGGAAGGGTAACTATAAATATCTTAGAAAGATCAAAGGTAAAGGTAAATATAGCCGCAAACACATATAAAAGAATGGAATAGATCAAACCTTTTTTCAATAGATGAGGTGATATTTTAAGAAGCTGTTTTAGGTCAACTTCTAAGCCTGCAAGAAACATAAGATATAAGAAACCAAGCTCTGCTACAAGTGTAAAGATATGGTTTTCATGTATAAGTGAAAGAGATACAGCTATAGAGCCTAAGATGATCTCTATAGGTATTGTAGGTATCTTTATAATTTTAGAAATTAAAGGTGACGCGAATATTATCACTGATAGTGTAATAATTATCGATACTTCATTTGTCATATTTTATAACCTATTTATCACAACTGAAAGCTATGTTATATCCTAGTGATTCAATAGCTTCAATATCTTTAATGGCACTATTACCTTGCGTAGTAAGGTAGTTTCCAATTACTATAGAATTACAGCCATGCTCAAATATTTTGAACTGATCTGCACCAAACATAATCTCACGACCACCAGCAGCCATAATCTTATGGGCATTTGGTACCATTTTTCTTGTTAGTTCTATAAGTTTGAAAGCTTCCTCTTTAGATATAGAGTTTTCAATTATTGGTAGAGCCTCATTTGGGTGGAAGAAGTTTATTGGTACATTCATAGGTTCTAGTGATGCTATAGATTCAAGCATAGAGATTCTGTCCTCTTGTGTTTCCCCAAGACCAAATATCCCACCACATACAAGCTTTAGACCCGCTTTTTTAGCATTTTTGCAAGTTTCGTATCTCTCATCCCAGTCATGAGTTGTACAGATCTTGTCATAGAATTCTCTTGAAGTTTCAAGGTTGTGGTTGTAGTTATCAACTCCTGCTTTTTTTAACTCTTGAAGTTGTTCTAGTGTTGCCGTACCGTTACAAGCTATGATCTTTAGTCCAAGGTTTTCTTTTTTTACAGCTTCTGCTGCTTGGCAGACAAACTTCAGTCTATCTCCTGTTAGACCCTTTCCAGCAGTAACCAGACAAAAGCCTATAGCTTTGTTTTCTCTTGCTTTTTTGGCTTCTTGAACAATAGTATCTATATCTTTTTTTTTGTATCTGTCAATATCTGCTTTGTATTTTACACTTTGTGTACAAAATTTACAATCTTCGTTGCAAGTACCACTTTCTATATTGCATATTGCACATAAATATATTGTTTTGTTATCCATATCTATTTTCTTTCATATTCTATTGTTTTTGTTTCCCATGTTTTTTCATTGGGTTTTTTAAAGTTATACTCTATGATATATCTCTTTTCATTTATTGTTAGCAATACACACTCTGTTAGGTTTTTCTCTCTTGCACATATTTCACCTGGGTTTATGAACAATGTATTATGTTCATATTTTGTCTCAAAATAATGAGTATGACCAAATACAACTATATCACTATCTGCACTCATATAAAAAGGAAGATGCATAAGCTTGAACTTCAGCTCTTTTATTTTGAAGTAATATGGCTCTTTGTTTATATTGTATTGGTGTTGGTATTGTATCAGATTGTGGTCATTATTCCCAAAAACACTGGTATATATAAGCTCAGAGTTCTTTAAAAGTTCAAGGTTTTCTTTTGTCTCAAGATCTCCTGCATGTATCATATACGATGCACCTTTGCTTTTAAGCATCTGTATAGCATCATCTGTAAGGTCGGTTTTTCTGTGAGAGTCTGATAGTATTGCGATTTTCATTGTGGCATTCTATCATAATTTTGCTACAATACGCTTAGAATAACAAATCATAATATATCATAAGGAAAAATTTGACTGATATTATACTTACAACACTAAACGGAAGATATTCACATAGTGCAATAGGGCTTAGATATCTTTATGCAAATTTAAAAGAGTTACAATCAAAATCTTTGATAAAAGAGTATGTGATAAAAGAGAGGATGCAGGATATTGCTCTTGATATTTTATCTTTTAATCCAAAGATTGTAGGGATAGGTGTATATATCTGGAATGTAACTGATGTATATGAATTGATCCATATAATCAAAAAAGTAAGTCCTAAAACTATTATTGTACTTGGTGGTCCAGAAGCCAGCTATGAGCCATTTAGAGTTGATCTGAATATTGCTGATCATATTATCCAAGGGGAGGGTGAGGTACAGTTTTATGAACTTTGCCGTGATCTGCTTGATGGTAAAGAGATAAAGCAAAAGATATTTCCCCCAAAGCTTCTAGAACTTCAAAATATTAAATTACCTTACGAGTATTATGATGAGAATGATGTGGAACATAGATATATCTATGTGGAGGCTTCCAGAGGGTGTCCCTTCTCTTGTGAATTTTGCTTATCATCAATAGATAAAAAGGTAAGAAATTTTGATATAGACAAACTTTTAGAGGAGTTTGAGATACTATGGCAAAAAGGTGTAAGAAACTTTAAATTTATAGATAGAACCTTTAACCTAAATATAAAATATGCCACAAAATTAATAGATTTCTTTTTAGAAAAAGATGAACCTTATGCAGTACACTTTGAGGTGATACCTGATAATTTTCCTGAAAAATTACGAGAAAAGATCAAGCAGTTTCCAGCCGGTGCTTTACAGCTTGAGATAGGTATACAAACTCTAAAAGAGGATATAGCCAAAAATATAAAAAGAAATCTAAATATCCCAAAGATAAAAGAAAATATCAGCTTTTTAGAAAATGAGACAAATGCTCATATCCACCTTGATCTTATCATTGGACTTCCTGGAGAAACTATTGAAAGTTTTGGAGAAAATCTTGACTATCTATGCAATATAAGCAGTTCAGAAGTACAGGTTGGAGTTTTGAAAAAATTATCTGGAACTACACTAAACAGACACGATGAGATATTTGGTATGGTATACAGTGATATACCACCTTATGATATACTGTGCAACGATCATATACCTTTCGAAAAGATGCAGCATATGAAAAGATTTGCAAGGTACTGGGACTTGGTATATAACAGCGGTAATTTTATAAAAAGCTTTAAAAATATGGTGAAAGAAAAAAGTGTATATAAGACATTTGATCAGTTTACCTCTTGGCTTTATGAACAGACATACAGCACATGGCAGATATCGTTAGATCGTCTTGCAAAATTCTTATTTGACTTTATGTGCGAAGTTCAAGGTCAAAACAAAGAGCAGATGGCTGCTGATATGGTGGAAGATATCTTAAAGGTTGGTGGTAGAAAGCTTCCTTCATTTTTAAGGCAGTACAGTGATATAGTAATAAGAAGTGATAAAGCTAATATCTCAGGTAAAAATAAACGGCAAATGAAAAGGATGAGTTAGTGTGTCTTATCATATCTGCCGTATTTACTTATCTGGCATTTAGTTTTTATAGTGAGGGTGATATAGCAAATGCACTAATAAACGGTACGATAGCTTTTGGTTTTATAATACTT
>JAYEKV010000156.1:13616-16350 GCA_034716855.1 Campylobacterota bacterium
AGGTTTAATGACTTTGCCATAGCATTTATAGTGGTTGTTTTTGCAAGTCCGGGAACACCTTCAAGTAGTACATGACCATTTGTAAAAAGTCCTGCAAGAAGTGCATCTATCATATGCTCTTGACCTATTACTTGTTTTGCTATCTCTTGTTTTAATAGTTGTATCTTATTTTGCATAATTCTCTTCTTTGATATTTTATTTTATACTATTTCAAAATGCTACTGAAATTGCCATAAAGATTAAATAAAAAAGGGAAAATTAAATTGAAAAAGATACTTAACTTTTAATAAAGAAAAAAAAGTGTACAATTTTTCAACATTAAATAATAAAAGGGATAAACAATGGCTAAATACATTGAACTTACAAACGATAATTTTGAAGCAACAACTAAAGAGGGTGTTGCACTAGTAGACTTCTGGGCTCCATGGTGTGGACCATGTAGAATGATCTCTCCGGTTATCGAAGAATTAGCTGAAGAATTTGAAGGTAAAGCTGCTATATGTAAAGTAAATACAGATGAGCAACAAGACTTAAGTATGAAATTTGGTGTTAGATCTATACCTACAATCGTTTTCTTAAAAGACGGTGAAGTTGTAGATACTATGGTTGGTGCTGCATCTAAGCAAGCATTTGCTGACAAGATCAACAGCTTATTATAATAACAAGTTTATTATATATGAAGGGATTTTAGAGTTAAACTCTAAAGTCCCTTTTTTTATATCTGTAGAAAATAAAAAAGGAAAAGTATGTTTACAATGGGAGCAAACCTAGAGGGTGACAGCTGGGAAACATCAAAATTAAAGCAAAAGAAAAAAACTTTTGAAAAAATTCCAAAAGAACAGCATCAACTTGTATTTACTTTTGAAAAGAGAAAAGGCAAACCTGTAACACTTGTGGGAAGATTTCATATGAGTGATAAAGAGAAAAAAGATGTTTTAAAGCTTTTAAAGAAAAAACTTGCCTGTGGTGGAAGTGTAAAAGATGAATGGTTAGAGCTGCAAGGTGATGTGAAAGATAAGATCATAGAGGTACTCGAAGCTGACGGTTGGAAGTTTAGAAAAAAGTAAGGGTGTAATGATGGAAAAGGTATTTCAAGAGGTTGGGACACTTGATAGAAGATGTTATGAACAGTTTGAATTAAGTGAAGATATACTAATGGAACATGCTGCTTCATCTATGTTTGATATTATACAAAATAGATTTGAACAGAACGGTTCAGTTTTAATTGTTGCAGGTGTTGGGAATAATGGTGCAGACGGTATTGCACTGGCAAGGCTTTTAGAAAAAAAATTTGATGTAACACTTTTTTTACCATTTGGTACTAAAAGTGATATGGGAAAACTCCAACTAAGGCGTGCTTCAAATATTGGGTGTGAACCATCTATAAGTTATGAGATACTTTTAAAAAAATATGATGTTGTAGTTGACTGCTTATTTGGAAGCGGACTTAGCCGAGAGCTTGATGAGAGTTCTCAAAAGATAATAGATATTGTAAATAAAATAGAGGGATTTAAAATAGCCTGTGATATACCAAGTGGAATTGATATAAACGGAAATATAAAAAACAACTGCTTTAATGCTCAGCTTACAATAACAATGGGAGCTTTAAAAAGATCACTTTTTACAGATGAGGTAAAAGATTTTATTGGTAATATTGTTGTATCTGATTTGGGAGTTCAAAGGGAACTTTATGAGATAGATAGTGATACATATCTATTAAATTATGATGATATGAATTTACCTTTTAGAAACACTCAAAATACGCATAAAGGAACTTTTGGACATCTTGCTGTTATTGCAGGCAGTAAAGCAGGAGCCTCAATCCTTTGTGCAAAAGCTGGATTTGTATTTGGTGCCGGTCTTGTAAGTGTATGTGATCATCAAAATATAACATTACCCAGTCATATTATGCAAACTCACAAATTACCCCATAACACAACAGCAATTGCTATAGGTATGGGGCTTGGTAATTATGATAAAAAAGAGATTTCACAAATACTCGAAAATGATATACCTAAAATTATAGATGCAGATCTTTTTTATGAAGTAGAGATATTAAAGGTTCTTAATAAAAGCAATATAGTATTAACCCCTCATCCAAAAGAGTTTGTTTCATTATTAAGTATTTGTGGTATTGCAAATATTGATATAAAAGAACTGCAAAATAATAGATTCAAATATCTTGAAATCTTTTGTACTAAATATCCAAATATAGTACTTTTACTAAAGGGTGCAAATGTTTTAATAGGATATGATGATAATATCTATATAAATAGTTACGGCAATTCAAAACTAAGCTTTGGGGGAAGCGGTGATGTTTTAGGTGGACTTATAGGGTCACTACTTGCACAAGGATATAGTACTTTAGATGCAGTTGTTACCGCTAGTTTGGCACATACTAAATCGGCTTCGTTGTTTGAACATAATAACTATGCAATGACACCAGACGATCTAATAGAGGGGATAAAAAAGATATGATACCTTTTATAGTAAATACAACCTGTAGTTCAAAAAAAGAGGCAAAAAAAATAGCAGATATTTTATTGAAAAATGGTCTTGCAGCTTGTGTCCAGTTAACAAAAATAGATTCTTTTTATATTTGGAAAGAGAAAAGATGTGAAGATAAGGAATATTTACTTACAATCAAAACTAAAAAAGAAAACTACAAACAGATCAAAAGGAAGATTAAAGAAAATCATAGCTATGATTTGCCTGAAATTATCGGGATAAAAAT
>JAYEKV010000157.1:0-4216 GCA_034716855.1 Campylobacterota bacterium
TAAAATCAATATTAATATAATAAAGTTAAAACTTCATAATGAGATAGCAAACAACAAACCTTTTGCAAAAGAATCGACCAATGAGAACGGTGATGATATTCTTTTTGTATTTGTACCGATACAAGATATAAATAAAGAGATGGTAGGCTATATTTTTTCAATAGAAGATAACAATCGTATAGATCGTATGTTTTATTTCCAATTGTTGAAATTCTTTATTTTTTTTATTTTATTGCTTATTTTAGTTCAACTTTACAAAAAAAACAAAAAACTAGAGAATGAAAAATTAAATAATATACAAAACAAGGCAATTGGAAAACTTTCAGCCGGATTAAGTCATGAGATAAATACTCCTCTTACAATCATAAAAGGCAATATGGAGATGATGAAAGGTACTTTAAACTGCATGGAGAAAAGTGAAAACAAAGACTATTTAATAGCCGATATTAAAGAGATAGACAGTAATTTAAAAAGAATAAAAAATATCACCGAAACTATTAGGGAAGTAGCAGATTCAAATCACTTTAAAATAGAGAAAATAAATTTATACAGTGCAATAGTTACAGCGCTTAGATTAACACATAATAAAGCAAAAAAGATAACAAAAGTAAAACTACAAAATGATTTTTTTGATCTGGATTTAGATCAGGAACATGAACAATACTTTATTAATGCCGACAGTAGAAAGTTGAAGCAGGCTTTTGTCGCAATAATAAATAACTCACTAGATCAATTAGAACATAAAGGTGATTTTGAAACAAATGCTTTAAACATTAAAATTATTGACAACCATGAAAATATAAAAATATTGTTTCATGATAATGGAGGTGGTATTGATAAAGATATGTTAGAAAATATTTTTAAACCGTTTGAATCAAATAAAAAACATAAAGGACTGGGTATAGGATTAAGTGTTGTCAAAAAAATTATGGATGAACACAAGTTTGATATAACTATTACAAACAAAGATTATGGTGCATTAGTTATAATAACAATTTAAAATTACAAAAAGGATTTATTATGGAAATAAAATCAGCTTACTTTGCAGCAGGTTGTTTTTGGGGAGTTGAGTATCACTTTGAAAAACTTGAAGGTGTAACAGCAGCTATTAGTGGATACATGGGAGGTCATACTCATGCACCAAGCTATAGAGAGGTTTGTATGGGACATACTGGGCATCTTGAGGTTGTAAAAGTGGATTATGACCCTAAAATTGTTTCGTTTGAGAATTTGGCAAAGCTGTTCTTTGAGATACATGATTTTTCACAAACAAACGGTCAAGGTCCTGATATAGGAAGCCAATACCTAAGTGCCGTATTTTACAATGATGAAGAGGAAAAACTAACTTGTGAAAATCTTATATCTATTCTTCGTTCTAAAGGGTATAGTGTAGCAACAAAGCTTATCTCCACACACAACACACCTTTCTTTGAAGCTGAAGAGTATCATCAAGATTACTACTTCAAACACAACAAAGAGCCATACTGTCATAGTTATACAAAAAAATTTTAGTGACTATTAAAGAGATAGAATCTCTATCTCTTTTTGCAGGTTTTCTATCTTTTTATTTATACTTGTTTTTAAAACCTCATCGTCTGTAGTTTCTATTTTTTTTGAAGTTCTATTATCTCTAATTTAATCACATTTATATCTTGAAGTCTCATATTTTTTTTTATATTTTTATATAATATGGTACTAATAAGTGCAATAATAACCATCAAAAAATATACAAAACCTTGTGTATAAACAGAAAGATCATCATTTAGTCTTAAATATGCGGCACATAAAAATATCAAAGCCATAGGGATAAGTATAAACATATACTATCCCGTAATCATTAGAGTGATATTATAAGCTATAAAACTCATTATCCAAGCTACTGATGTGGTAAACACAAACAAGTAGCCAAGATATTTATACCCTCCTGATTCTTTAGCAAATACCATAGATGCGGCAAAACAAGGAAGATATATCATCACAAATACTACAAATGAAACGGCAGTTGCCAGAGGTATCTGTTTTTTAAGCTCCGCCAATAGTCTCTCATCATCTTCTGCTACCTCTTCACCCACATTGTAAAGTATCCCAAGTGTTGCTACAACTACCTCTTTAGCTGCTAGTCCGGTTTCTAAAGCAACAGACAGCTTCCAGTCAAATCCAAGAGGTGCAAAGAAAGGCTCACTTAACTTTCCAACTTGCCCTAGATAACTATGCTCAAGCTGTAGTGCTTTATCGCCACTTTCATGCTTTGGATAATTTGAAGCAAACCATATCAACATAGCTGCTGCTAGTATAAATGTACCTGCTTTTTTTAAGTATGACCAAGCTTTTTGAGACACTATCATATATATAAGTTTTAGTGTTGGCATTCTGTATTTTGGCATCTCCATAACAAAAGGTTCATCTTCCCCTTTAAATACAAACACCCTTAAAACTTTTGCCATCACAAGCCCAAACAACGCCCCTGCTATATATATAGCAAACAATATATTACCTGCTTGTTCTGCACTAAAGAAAGCTCCTGCAAATAATACATAAACTGGAAGCTTAGCACCACACTGCATAAAACCTATCACAAAAAGTGTTATAAGTCTGTCTTTTTCATTCTTTAGTGTCCTTGTAGCCATATAAGCAGGTATACTACAACCAAAGCCAGTAACTAAAGGTATAAAGCTTTTACCGTGAAGCCCGAACTTATGGAAAAACCCGTCAAGTAAAAAAGCAACTCTACTCATATATCCGGTTGTTTCAAGTAATGCAATTCCTATATAAAGTATGATGATGTTTGGCAAGAACAATACAACTGCTCCCACACCTGCAATGATACCGTCAACTATTAAAGAACGCAATCCCTCATGGGATATAGTACTTCCCACAGCATCACCAAGCCAAGCAAATCCTGCATCTATATAGTCCATAGGTATCGCACCTATCTCAAAAGTAAGCTGGAATAATCCCCACATCAAAAATAAAAATATAGGGATACCTGCAAATTTATTTATAAGTATCTCATCTATTTTTTTGGTTATATTTTTTGGTTTTAAAAATTTATTTGTTTTTACTGTTTCTGTTCTTATTCCTCTTGCAATAGAATGATACTCATCAGATTGTATCTCTATTATATCTTCTGTTTCAAAATAGGTATATATCTTGTCCATAGCTATTAAAAGTATAGGCTGTATCTGTGCAAAAATTGGTTTATCGTGAATATGTGCATAAAACTTTTGATCTTCCAATAAAAGCTTCAGAGCCATCTCTCTGCTTGTAAAGTCTTTGTATTGATAATTTTTTACATCAAAGAACTTTGTTAAGTGATAAAGCTCCTCTTCAAAAGTATCACTAAAACTAACAGTTGCAGGTATTCTCTCCTCACTGTCATAATAGTTGTGTACAATATCAAGAAGATCATCTATACCCTCTTTTGTATTTGCACTAACTGCAACAGTAGGTATCCCTGTAATAGCCTCTATCTGCTTTACATCTATATCAAGACCTTCAGCTTTAGCCTCATCATACATATTTAAAGCTATCACCATTTTTTTATTAAGGTTCATAAGCTCCATAGTTAAAAGAAGGTTTCTTGTAAGGTGTGTAGAGTCAACGACATTTATAATAATGTCATAGTTCTCATCAATAAGATAGTTTTTTGCTACTTTTTCCTCTTGGGAGAAACCGTTTATAGAGTAAGTTCCAGGAAGGTCTATCATCTCTATTTGATGACAGTGGTGTTCAAAACATATCTCAGTTTTTTCAACCGTTACACCACTAAAATTTCCAACTTTAAGTCTTGAATCACTCATAGCATTTATAAGTGAAGACTTTCCTACATTTGGCTGACCTGCCAGTACTATTTTCATAGGTGTCATTATATCACCTCAACTTCTATAGCTTTAGCCTCTTCTACTCTAAGACCTATAGATGTACTTTCTACATTTATCTCTATAGTGTTTCTTGCCAAACTTACATTTTCAACTTCAATATGAGCATCTTTTGTAATACCAAACGAATAAAATCTTTGTTTTAATTCTGTAGTGCTGTTGATCTTTTTAATAACAGCTTTTTGATTTTTTTGTAAATCAGAAAGTTCCATAATATACCTTTTGTTCTTTGTTATAGAAATGATAACCATTATCAACTTAATTTAACTTTAAATTGATAATCATTATCAAGTAATTTTTTTATGCAAGATGATTACTTTTTCATTTATTGTAGAATC
>JAYEKV010000158.1:0-4147 GCA_034716855.1 Campylobacterota bacterium
AGACTCATAAGTCCTAAAAGCACTACCCATCCTGCAACAGTAAGATTTATAAGTACTTTTTGACTAGGAACTCTTTTTGTTATCATCTCATATAGATTAAACATAATATGTCCCCCGTCAAGTGCAGGGATTGGCAGCAGATTCAAAACACCCAAGTTAACTGAGATTAAGGCAGCGATTGTCAAAAGTGCCACAAAACTTGATTGGCTGGCATCTGATATAACCGTACCTATACTTATAACTCCGCCTATTTCACTACTTGGCACTATACCTTGTATAAGTTTTTGCACCCCTAAGAAGATCATCTTACTTGCTTCTATTGTTTTCTCATATCCAAATACCAAAGCTTCAATAGGAGAATAGTGTATTGTCACTATTTTAGGTGCAGGTGCTATACCTATCATCTTTCTCTTTACTGTCTCTTTGAACATATTTTTTGTTTCTCTCATCTTTGGTGTTATGATGAAACTTTGTACTTTTCCTTCTCTTTTTACATAAAACTTTAAAGAGCCATTAGAACTTTTGATAATATTACTTAGGTCATCCCATGTTCTTACATCGTTATTATTGATACGCAATATCTCATCATCAGCTTTTAATCCAGCATGAAAGGCTGGCGTATCTTCTATAACCTGTCCTATTGTAGGTGAAAGGTGATTGTTTCCCAAAAGCCCTATAGCAATATATATGACAAATGCCAAAAGAAAGTTTGCAAAAGGACCTGCAAGAAGTATCAGTATCCTTTGAAAAGGTGTTTTTGTTTGGTAACTATCTGCATCACGATTTTGCAAAGCAGGATCTAGATCCTCCTGCCCTTTCATCTTCACATATCCACCCATTGGTATCCAAGCAAAAACCCACTCAGTACCTTTCCAATGTTTAGAATATATCTTTTTACCAAATCCTATTGAAAATACATATACCTTTACACCAAGAAGCCTTGCAACTGTAAAGTGCCCAAGTTCATGTATAAATACCAATACAGACAGTACTATTATAAATGTAATAAATCCCAATTTTAAATCCTAGTTTAATTTTAAAATGGATTTTATCTAATTTGTTTTAAATATAACATTATGTTTTAGTTTATATATGGTCAAATAATTTATACATATTAAATACTACTTATTACTCTTTAAAAAAAATTTCATCTCTCTATCAAAATCAGATTCTATTTTTTGTGTTTTATTGAACTCCTCGTATTCACTAAAAGCTTTTTGCTCTGCTTGAGTTCTTGAAATAGTTCCATTGTTTTCAAGTATTTTGTATTCATTAAATTCAAGAAACTTATTTACTGAACTTGCTAAACTTTCCATAGTAAAAGTTGTACGATTTTTTATGATTCTTTCAATATAATCAAAATATCCACTTATAGCACCCTCTAAGTCTTTTATCTCTTCAACACTAAGATAATTTTTTGCTATTACTGTATCTGACTTTAACACTCTTCCATCTGGGGAGTTTTTCCAAGTTTGCAGTCCCATATGTGGTTTTGTTTTATCTGCATTATCATAAATAATTTCTGCTGAAGTTTGTCCACTTATAGCAAAATGGAATCTATTTTGAACTGTTGCATAAAATTTTTTTGTAACTGACGAGTTTTTATCATAGTCTATACTACACTCTGCAAATATATCTGTGATCTGCTGATATATTCGTCTTTCACTTGCCCTAATAGATCGAACTCTTTCAAGTAGTTCTTTAAAATAGTCTTTTCCAAAATATTGACCATTTTTCATTCTGTCATCATCCATGGTAAAACCTTTGATGATAAACTCTTTTAATATTTTGGTAGCCCATATTCTAAACTGTGTAGCTTTTGAAGAATTTACACGATAACCAACTGAAAGGATTGCATCAAGATTATAAAACTTTGTTTGATACTTTTTCCCATCTTCGGCAGTATGTGCAATTTTTGCACTAACTGAATCTTCCTCTAGTTCTTGACTTTCAAAGATATTTTTTAGATGTTTTGTTATAACAGTTCTATCTACTCCAAAAAGTTCAGCTATCCTTTTTTGAGGCAGCCATAAAGTTTCATCGTGTAGATATGTTTCTACTTTTATATCACCATTTGGAGTAGTGTATAGTAAGAAGTCGGTTAGTTCTTCTTTTATTGTTAGATTATTCATATCATTATCCTTATATTCTTTTTCTTATCATATCATTTGAAATTTAGATAATTAAAAAATATGTCATTTTGCAACATTTAGTTTATTATCAGTATACAAAACAACATCTTTGATAACTTGTTTTTGGATAGCTGATATAAGTGTTTCCATTGTTTGATAGTCTGTTTGCTTGTCTTTTGTTGGAAGTTCTAAAATTAAATTTTTCAATTCAATTTTAGTCGCTTTATTATTATAAGAATATTTCTTTTTTATAACTTTATCAATTGATGAGATGATAAACTCAATCTATTTATTTATTTCATATAGTCTCTAATATATTCATATCCAGAATATAATGTTAAAAATACTGCAAACCACAAAAGCTCAGTCCCAAAAGGCCAGTTCATAAGTAAAAAACCAATTGCAATCATCTGTACAACTGTTTTTACTTTTCCGCTCAAAGTAGATGCAACTGCTTTACCTTCACTAACGGCAACAACTCTAAGTCCTGTTATAAAAAACTCTCTTGAGAGTATCAAAAAAACAGCAAATGCACTTGCTCTATCAAGCACAATAAGACCTATAAAACCGGCAAGCACTAGCATCTTATCTGCAAGTGGATCAAGTATGCTTCCAAGTTTTGTCATCTGATCCCATTTTCTTGCGATATATCCGTCAAAAAAATCTGTAACAGAAGCTATCACAAAAATAAGACCCGCAAAATAATCAAACCAAGACGGATGCCATCCTTCAAAGATAGCATTATTTTGATCTATCATAAACCACAGCATCAAAGGAGCCAAAAGGATCCTAAATGCTGCTAGGACATTTGGTAAATTTAAATTTTTATTTGTAGCTTCTGCCATTACTTTTTAAATGTTGTCCCACCGTCAACAAGAAGAGTGCTTCCTGTAATCCACGATGCTTCATCACTACATAAGAAGTAACAAGCACTTGCTAAGTCTTCAGGTTGTCCCATTCTACCAAGTGGTGAAAGTTCTGCTGTTTTTGCAGCTACCTCTTCATAGTTTGTGAACGCTTTTAAAGCATCTGTATCAATAGGTCCACCACTTACAGCATTTACTCTGATGTTCATTTTTCCAAGTTCAGTTGCCGCATATCTTACCATAGCTTCAACTGCCGCTTTATTTGTACCGTGTCCTGCGTAGTTTTCGATATATACAAGATTACCTGTAGAACTTAAAGATACCATAGCTCCACCGCCAGATTTTTCCATTCTTTTTGCAGCTTGTTGAGAACAACAAACAAATGCATCAACAGTAGCTGTATATATATTGTTAAGACCTCTTGGTTTAAGTTTCATATATTTACCGTATCCACCAACTACTGCTCTACCGTATATCATAGCATTTGAGATGAAGTAATCAATAGTTTCAAAATCTTCATCTATTTTTAAAAATAACTCTTTTGCAGTTTCAGGCTCTAATATATTATAAGGATAATATCTTGCCTTTATACCGTATGTAGCTTCTAAATCTGCGGCTATCTCTTTTGCTGACTCCTCATTTGAGTTGTAAGTAAACGCAATATTTATACCCTCTTTTGCAAATCTATATGCACAAGCTTTACCTATACCTTTTGTAGCTCCTGTAATCACAAGTGTTTTATTTGACATAGTAACCCTTTTCATTGTTTAATATTAGTTTATTATTTTTCGTATAATACCCTAAATATAATTGAAACTACATAAAGCTATATATTTATCTATTTAACAATTCTACAACCTCATCAAAGTCATATTCATCTATTGCTACTTTTAATTTATCAAAAAGCTCATTATCACTCTTTGTTAATTTATATTTTGATAATTCACACAATATATCTTCACACTCTTTAAGATTCATCATATCAGAGGCATCACTTAATCTTGAAAATAATTTTTCTCTTTTATCCTCTGAGATTTGTGGTTTATTATTACTTGTATTTGATTCAATAGATTTATTGGTACTTGCGTTAAAATAATTTTTCAATTCATTAGTTACAAAATTCAAATTTTCTTGAAATTTGCCAATTAA
>JAYEKV010000159.1:0-4121 GCA_034716855.1 Campylobacterota bacterium
ACATTATTTTGAATAAAGGCATCTCTACTGTTTGTGATAAGATTGATTATTACATGTTTAAATTCATTTGGAAGTATCTTGATCTTTGTATTTAGATCTCCTATAGTTTGAAACTGTATAGTATTTTTGATAAGTTCATCTTTCATTAAAACTTTTACAGAGTTGAGTAACACCTCTACAGGGATAACCTTATGTGAAGAGTTTGGCCTAAAAAATGATCTGAATTCTTCCAAAGTATTTAAAAGATGAGTTACCTGTAATTCTATTTTTTTTGCTTCCTCTATTACTTTATCGTTATTAGGTTTTGCATACTCTTCATTTAAAAACACTATCTCTTGTCCAATCAATCTTATCAATCCTAATGGATTTTTCCATTGATGTGCGATTGCATCTATCATCTCACCCATTGCTGCATCTTTTGACTGCTGAAATAGTATCTTGTCTTTTTCTCTTAACTCAGTAATTTTTTTCTTTATTTTGTCTTGTAAATTACCATTTAATTTTTCAATTGCCAATTTATCTTCAATAGAATTGATAACTGATATAAACATATCACCTGAAGGTAAAAGTGTCAATGAAAATTCCAAGTTAATCAAACTTTTATCTTTTTTTATACAAATCTTGTGATACTTTGAAAGTGAGCCGATAGTTTTTGCAGTATTTAAAAGCATAGCCGGTTCCTCTTTGCTTTCTGCTACTGTCAGATCAAGACAGTTCAATTTTAAAAGCTCATCTTTAGAGTAACCTAATATCCTGCTGTAGGCATTGTTTACATCTATAAAACGCCCTTCTAAATCCATTAGACATATACCGCTGTCTACTTCTGAGATAATAGATTCAAGTTTTTTATTACTAAGCTGTAAGTTTATTTGTTTTATATTAACCCTGTAAAGTAAATAAGTAATAATAACAACTAATAAATTGATAATAACTGTTGATATATAGTAGTTTTTAGTTTTATTACTGATATAATTATTATTATGTTTGACTACAAATATTGCTTCAACACTCTTGGTAATATTATTTTTTACAGGTAAAAATACAAGCAAATTATTCTCTTCTATAGAAGTCACCACTTCTCCATTTAGATCATAACTGTTTAACTTTTTTATTGTTTGTTTTGGAAAATCAGATGCTAAATCATAATTAATAAAGCTATTATCAGCTTTTTTAAGAGGGTATTTTTCAATATAAAAATTTTTCAATCCAGACTTGATATAGTTATCTTTTTCATCTTGAAACACTTTATTATCTGTCACATCTTTTACTATTAAAAAATTAGACAACAATTTAAACTGTTTATAAAACTTTTCCTTAAATGAGATTGTATTAAAAGAAACTTCGACACTCCCAATATATTTTTTAGTTTCATCAAAAAGAGGATAAACATATCTGTATCCGTTATACACCCTTCCTTCTTCGAAGCTATCAATATATTTTTTATTCGTATTTACATAGTTTACTGTAGATCTAATATTTGTTAAATCATCTCCATATTTTTCAGGTTTGTGAAATCTTAAAAAGGAGCTGTTATCAGGTAAATGAAAATGCAACTGCTTTAGATTATGTTTATACAGTTTTTTATATGTATCTTTTAATTTATCATATAGTTCTTTTCTTAATTTAATCTTCTCTTGAGTACTTGAACTATGTGCCAATTTAAAAATATCTATTATACTTTTTATATTTATATCCGTGTCATATATTATTTCAGAGATTATTTTGTGTTCCTCATATACTGTATGATAATATAATTGTGTTCTTTTAATTTCAACTTGAATATTTTCATCTATTTTCATCTCTTTTTCAACATATAAAATGATATTTACTGTTAATAATATTATAGTAAGTGTTATAATATATCTAGTTATTTTCGTATTAAATTTATTTTCTTTTAAAAAGTTTATTAAAACTCTCAATCATTCTCCTTGTCTATTCTATGTAATCTTAAATAGTTTTATAATACTTTCTTACAAGCAACTCATATATTATCTAAAAGTTACAAATAATAACATAAGTTTTGCTAATAATAAAATTACATTTAGATTACATTATTGCCATTATTTACGGTTATTGATAAGAATATTACATTTATAGTATGTATAAGGAGGAAATTTAATAACAATAAGATTTAAAATGAAAAGGCAAAGTGAAATATATTAGCATCTAATCTTTGAATAAATAATCTATCATAGAAGAAATACTTTATAAAACTTCAGATAGAATTATACAAAATAGTATGTTAGGAGAACTCAATGAAAGGTGTTGTATTTACCCAATTTCTAGAGATGGTAGAAGAAAAATTCGGTTATGATATAAATGATGAGATGATTGAAAGTTCTGGAGTATCAGGTGTATACACACAAGCAGGTAATTACCCTGCTACTGATTTAATGAGTATGGTAAAAGCACTTTCAAATGTAACAAAGATTAGCGAGAATGAACTTATCTATACTTATGGAAAATATATGTTTCCAACCTTAATAAAAATATATCCAGAGCCTGTAAAACTATACAATAATAGTTTTGAGTTTATTTCTAATGTAGAAAAAGTTGTACATCCTGAAGTTAAGAAGCTTTACCCTGACAGTGATCTTCCTACATTTGAACTAGTTGATATAGATACAAATGAAATGAAGATCATATATAAGTCTTCAAAACCACTAATGGACTTTGCCAAAGGTTTAATGGCAGGATGTGCTGTTCATTATGGAGAAAATATCGACATTAGCTATGAAAAGCCTTCATTTTTAAATGATCAATTTCAATCTGTATTTACTTTAGTAAAAAAATAATATTGGTTTATTATGACAGATAATGATTTAAAATGGAAAAATAGACTAGATAGAGAAAGAGCAGCCAGAAAAGAGGCTGAAAAACTTTTAGAAGATAAAAGCAGAGAACTGTTTGAACTTAATCAATCTTTACAAGTAAGAATCGAAGAAGAGCTTTTAAAAAGTAAAGAAAGAGAAAGCTTTTTAGCAGAACAATCAAAACTAGCCAGTATGGGAGAGATGATTGGAAATATTGCACATCAATGGAGACAACCTTTAAGTGCAATTACTTCTACTGCTAGTAGTATAAAAATACAACTTGAACTTGGGATAATTAGTAATGATGAGATTGACCTTACTCTTTCAAATATAATTGAAAAAGCTAACTTCTTATCAAATACAATAGATGACTTCAGGAACTTTTTTCAAACAAAAAAAGAAAAAGCAGATTTTAATATAATTGATATAATGAAAAATGTTGAAAATATCATCTATGCTACATACCAAAACAACCATATTTCACTTGTACAAAATATACCAAATGATAATATCATCTACAAAGGTTTATCTGGAGAATTATCCCAAGTTATTTTAAATATATTTAACAATGCAAAAGATGTTTTAGTTGAAAAAAATATATCTGAAAAAATAGTAAAGGTTTCCATATTTATTGAAAATGATGAAGTAAACATCAAAATAAGTGACAATGGAGGTGGTATTCCAAAAAAGATAATAGATAAAATCTTTGAGCCTTATTTTACTACTAAACATCAATCTCAAGGTACAGGTATAGGGCTTTATATGAGTAGAGAAATCATAAAAAACCATTTCAACGGAAAAATATATGCTATAAATGAAGAATTTGAGATATACGATAAAAAACACTTTGGTGCCGCATTTATTATACAACTACCAATTAACACATAAACAATTTTTTTGTAATTTTTTAAATTACTTTATAAACTTTAATATTATTTAACATATAATATAATTATGGAATATAATATAATAAGTGATTTAAATCTTCTTTGTTTTAATTTTAATAAAGATCAGTCGTTATTGATACCTGATCTTGACAATTTTTGTACCACAAAAATATATAAAGAGCTAGTAAAAATTGTAAAAGATTTAGAGAACAAAGGTATTCCTTATGAAATTCAGGATAATTTTCATATCGAAGTAAAATAACTACTTATAAAAAAGGATCTTATATGAATGAGCATTTCTTTGAATACAACTTGGTGCAGGACAATGAAAAACTTTTGTGTTCTTTTAAGATCAAAGGTAAAATGACACACAAAGACTATAAAGCATTCGTACCTGATATAGAAAACAAACTGTCAAATT
>JAYEKV010000160.1:0-66151 GCA_034716855.1 Campylobacterota bacterium
ATAGAATAAAACCATTCTTCCAACCAATAGTTGATATTAGAACAAAACAACCGATAAAATATGAGGCACTAGTCAGACTTATAGATACAGATGATAAAATCATTAGTCCTTTTTTCTTTTTAGAACTTTCTAAAAAATCAAAACACTACACAAAGATAACAAAACTTATGATAGAAAAATCTATTGAGTTTATGAAAAAAACAAATCATAGTGTTTCTATTAATTTATCCTATCAGGATATAAATGACAAAGCAACCGTAGAGTTTATTGTACAAACTCTTAAAAAACATACTAATATAGCCCATATGATAACTTTTGAACTTCTTGAAAGTGATGACATTGAAAACTATGATGAACTTTTACAATTTATTGACACTATAAAAAGCTTTGGCTGTCAACTCGCTGTTGATGATTTTGGAAGCGGCTACTCTAACTTTACACATCTGTTTAATATGAAACCTGATATTGTAAAAATAGATGGAAGCTTGATAAAAGAGATAGACCGAAACGAAAATTCAAGAAATATTGTCCAAGCATTAATCGATATATCTAAAAAATCGAATATTAAAACAGTAGCTGAATTTGTTGAAAACGAGGATATAGATAAAATAATAGAAGAGCTTGGAATAGACTATGCCCAAGGTTATTTATACTCACCTCCTAAAGATATTTTATAAAAAAACCCTATATCTATTAAGTAAGTATTAGATAAAATCAATAAAATAATTATTACATAGGAAAAATATATGTTCAACAACATTTCGGACGAAATGGTAATATTTTCACACAAGGTTCGGGTACTTTTTATCGAAGATAAAGTATCTAGAGAATATGACACTATAAGTAATATCAGCATATTTTTTTCAAAGATTGACACAGCATCAAACTATGATGAAGCTACTCAATACTTCAATAACAATAAATATGACCTTATCATCACCAGCTTAGATGAGAATCCTAAAGATGGATTAAAGTGGTTATCGAAAATAAGAGATATCAGCAGAGATATAACTATACTCCTTATATCTTCAACTACAACAAAAGAAAGCTTTACCGAACTTATAAAGCTTGGTATAGATGCTTTTATAATGAGACCCGTAAATATACAACAATTTAGTGAGGTTATACACAAAACTATAGATAAACTCAAAAATAAACAAGATGTGTATGAATATAGAATCAATCTTGAATCAAAACTGCAACAGCAGCTAAAAACTTTAAGACAAAAAGATGAAATACTAGCTTATCAATCAAAACTAGCAGCTATGGGTGAGATGATGGATGCAGTTGCACATCAATGGAAACAGCCCTTAAATATCATAAACCTTGAGATCGACATGTTGAGATATGACTATATGGATAACTTGATCACTGAACAATACTGCGATAATCTACAGCAGAAGATCTTAGATCAAACTTTACATATGCAATCTACACTTGATGAGTTTAGAACTTTTTTACGACCGGACAAAGAAACAAACAATTTCCTTATATCCTCTGTCATAGATAAATCTTTAAAACTTATCAATGATGAGCTATTAAAAAATAAAATAAATATAACAAAAAATATTCAAGATGAAACATATATAAATGGTATTGAAAATGAATTTAAACACCTTATTCTCAATCTAATCAACAACTCTAAAGATGCTTTTAATGAAAAAGATATAAAATATCGAAATATAACCTTTGATATATACATAGAAGACAACTATTTAATAATGACAGTACATGACAATGCAGGAGGTATACCTGAACATGTAATAGATAAGATATTTGATGCAAATATAACAACCAAGCCTACCAGTAAAGGAACAGGTATAGGTCTTTATATGTCTAAACAGATAGTTCAAAAACACAAAGGTGATATAACTGTCAAAAATGTAGATGACGGTGCACAATTTACTGCCAAATTTTTAGTAGATTAACAGTAAAAATTAAATAAAAAAGATAATTATGTTCATACCAACAACAAAAGAGGAACTAAAAAAACTAAACTGGGACTATCTTGATATTATTTTAGTAAGCGGTGACACTTATATAGATTCACCATACAGTGGTATGGCTATCATAGGTAAACTACTGATTGCTCAAGGTTTTAAAGTAGGTATAATAGCTCAACCTGATCATGAAACTGATAAAGATATAAAAAGACTCGGTGAACCAAAACTATTTTGGGGTGTCAGCTCTGGACTTGTAGACAGTATGGTTGCAAACTATACTGCATTAAAAAAATTTAGAAACTCAGATGACTTTACCCCTAATGGTCAAAATAACAAAAGACCTGATAGAGCCACAATAGTTTATTCAAATCTTATAAGAAGATATTTTAAAGATACTGCTCCTATAGTTCTAGGTGGGATTGAGGCCAGTCTTAGAAGAGTTGCACATTATGATTTTTGGTCAAATAAAGTTAGAGGCTCTATACTTTTTGATGCAAAGGCTGATTATATCATATATGGTATGGGTGAAAAAACTGTTGTAGAACTTGCCTGTGCTTTAAGAGATAAAAATTCTGCAGAAGATATAAGAGGAGTGTGCTATATAAGCAAAACTGCAAAAGAGGATTATATACAGCTTCCAACCCTTAAACAATGTCAAGATAAAAATGAAAAAACAAAATTTATAGAGATGTTCCATAAATTTTATGAAAATAATGATCCTCTGACTTCCCAAGGGCTTTGTCAAGAACACAACGGAAGATACCTTATACAAAACACGCCACAGTACTATATGGAAGAGACAGAGATAGACAAAGTATATGATCTTCCCTATGAAAGAGAGGTACATCCATACTATGCCAAAGATGGTCATGTAAAAGCTATGGATACTATTCGGTTTTCTGTTACAACACATCATGGGTGTTACGGGGAGTGTAACTTTTGTGCCATATCTGTACATCAAGGAAGAACCATAAGAAGTAGAAGTGAAAAATCTATTTTAAATGAGGTAAAAGGATTTACACAAAATAAAAAGTTCAAAGGTACTATCTCTGATGTTGGTGGAGCTACAGCTAATATGTACGGGTATGAGTGTAATAAGAAGCTTGAAAAAGGCGTATGTGAAGATAGAAGATGTACAGGCTTTAGGATGTTCAATCCAAACAATAGAAAAAAAGAATGGAATGATTATAAGATATGTAATGTACTAAAACCAAACCACCAAAGAAATATACAGCTTTTAAAAGATATAAGAGCTATTGACGGGGTAAAAAAAGTATTTGTAAACTCAGGTATCAGATATGACCTTATAAATGAAGACAAACAATACGGCAAAGAGTATCTTAAAGAGATAGTTACTCACCATGTAAGTGGGCAGATGAAAATAGCACCGGAACACAGTGAAACAAAAGTATTGAAGTTTATGGGTAAGCCTGATAAAGAAGTACTTAAAGATTTTAAATCAAATTTTGAAAAACTCAATCAAAAAAGCGGTAAAAAACAGTTCTTAACTTACTATATGATTGCAGCTCATCCAGGGTCAACGCAAAAAGACATGGAAGATCTAAAAGAGTTTGCCAATAAAGACCTAAAGCTAAATCCACAACAGATACAAATATTTACCCCTACCCCTTCAACCTACTCCACTTTGATGTACTATACAGAAACCGATCCTTGGAAAATGGAAAAAATATTTGTAGAGAAAGATCCTTCAAGAAAACAAAAACAAAAAGATATAGTGACACAAAAAAGTTTTGGATCACCAAAAAATTCTAAAGGAAAAAGTGGCTATAATACGGAAAATAACAGATATAATAAAAACTATAAAAGGATTAAATAAATGGCATTATATATTTTTGGACACAAAGTACCAGACAGTGACAGTATCATAGCTGCAATAGCTATGAGCTACATAAAAAACAAGCTTGGTGTTGAAGCTATAGCAGTAAGACAAGGTGATATAAATCCTGAATCACAATATATTTTAGATAAGTTTGATCTTGAAGCACCCGAACTTAAAACATCTTTTGCAGGAGAAGAGGTATATCTTACAGATTTTAGTGATATAGCACAAGCACCTGATGATATAAAAGAAGCTTCTATAGTTGGGATAGTAGATCACCATAAATTAGGAGATCTTACAACAGCTGCACCACTTGAAGCTTGGATAAGACCTGTAGGATGTACAAACACTATAGTAAAAGAGATGTTTGATTACTATGAAGTAGAGATACCAAAAAATATAGCTGGAGCTATGATGTGTGCAATTTTAAGTGATACAGTTATCTTCAAATCACCAACTTGTACAAAACTTGACACAAAGATCACAAAAGAGCTTGCAGCAATTGCAGGGATCGAAGACTTTAAGGATATTGGTTTGGAGATGTTCAAAGTAAAATCAGCTGTTGAGGGTGTTCCGGCTAGAGATCTAGTTATGAGAGACTACAAAAACTTTAATATGAACGGTAAAAAGGTAGGTATCGGTCAACTTGAAGTTGTTGATCTTTCTATTTTTGATAATATCAAAGATGACCTTCAAAAAGATATCAAGAAGCTTAAAGAGGAGGAAGGTTTAGATGCTGTTCTTCTTCTACTAACAGACATCATGGCTATGGGAAGTGAGATACTTGTAGCATCAAACAATAATAGAATCATAGAAAAAGCTTTTGATGTTACTATTGAGGATGAAAAATTTTGGCTAAAAGGTTGCCTAAGTAGAAAAAAACAGATCGTGCCATTTTTAGAGCCGGCATTTGCATAAACACTATGGAAACAATAGACACTAACTTATTATACATAGATGAAGAAGCCGTAGCAACACTTGCTATGGCAAGAGATGGCTTACTTAAACCAGTAACCTCACTAATGAACCAAGAGGAAGCTAAACAAGTAGATAAAACAGGGAAATATAAAGATGGTCTCTTCCCTTTCTCTTTTGTTCTTGCACCTGCTGGAAATATGAATGCCAAAGTACTACAATCATCAAAAAAAGGTGACAAATTAAAGCTTGTATGTAAAGACAAAGTCTGTGGACATATCATTGTCGATGAAATATTTTCTATAAACAGAGATGAAAGAGTTCAAAAGATCTATGGTACAAATAACCCTGAACATCCAGGAGTAAAGGATACATATAAACGACTAGGTGAGTTTGCAATATGTGGAGAGTATGAGATAGAATTTGAAAATATCAAGAAAAATATAAAAACCTTAAACCAAAGTATAGAAAATATAGATGCTGTAAATACCTCTGCAATTATTTTATCAGGAAAGCCATTTCACAGAGTACATGAAAGAATAATCAGAACAGCCTTGGTAAAGTGTGACCTTCTTGTTATATTTCTTCAAAAGCCTTATAAAAAAGATACTTTAAGTTATGATATAAGATATAAAACTATCAAGTACTTTATAGATAACTATCTGCCAAGAGACAGAGTGGTTCTTCTTCCACTTGAAAGTACCTATATCTTTGGTGGATTTAATGAACTAACACTAAATGCACTTGTGACAAAAAACTATGGTGTATCAAAACTTATAATCGGTCAAAACCATGCAGGTCTTGGTGCATACTGGGAAGATAAAAAACTTTTAACTATTGCAGACTCCTTGGAAAAAGTAGATCTTGAGATTGAGATAATGAGCGAATTTACATACTGTGACAAATGTACTACACTAGTAAGTACAAATGCCTGTCCTCACGGAAGCCATCACCATGTAAAATATCACAACGATTCAATAATGGAACTATTTGCACTTGGTATAATACCACCAGCAATACTTATGAGAAAAGATATCTCATCAATTATTTTAAGTGAACTTTATCCTGATAGAAAAAATAAACTTAAAAAAATACACCAAAACCTTTCAACCTCTTCAGGACTTATAGATGAGTTTAAAAGTGAAGACTTTTACTGTGGACTTATGAGTCTATATCAAACATCCTCACTCTCTTAAGAGATGGAAGCACTTTCTTTATTTAACACAAATAAAGAGAGAGTTTTTTTCTTAACTTTTTGTTTTGTCATTTTTACGACAAATCTATTATTTTACTATAATGACTACTTAAACTTTAAAGATGAGGAAGTTTTTAAAACCTCTGCTAAAGTTGTAAATATCTATGATAAAAAAAGCTTTTCAACACTAAAGCTTCAAACAGATAACTTTACATCATTTATATCTGTTTCAAAGGATGTAGTTCTTAATAAAAATGACCAAATAACTCTTTATCTTTTAACTGAAGATATTAGCTTTGTCGATTATCTAAAAGGTTTCTATACAAAAGGTTTTAATCTATCTATAATAAGTAAAGAAACTAACATATCCAATAAATTACAAAAGATCATATCCTCACAACACTCTAACAATAATATATCATCACTTTATGAAGCTTTATTTATAGCCATACCTGTAGATAAAACCCTAAGAGATCAATTTGCAAAGCTTGGAATATCCCACCTTATAGCCATATCAGGTTTTCATCTTGGAGTATTGAGCATCGTGTTGTATTTTATATTTAATACTTTATACTCACCATTTCATCAAAAATATATCCCATATAGAAATAAAAAATACGATATATTGATACTAACAGGTATCATACTGTTTTTTTACCTTTTATTAACACAACTAGCACCCTCTTTATTAAGAGCCTTTGTGATGTTTGTATTTGGTATATTTCTTCTTAGAAACAATATAAAAATACTCTCTTTTGAGACACTGTTTATAATTGTAATTATCATCATTACATTGTTTCCAAAACTATTGTTTTCTCTTTCTCTTTGGTTTAGTATCGCAGGTGTATTTTATATCTATCTTTTTTTACACTATTTTAAAGGGCTGAACAAATATATTCAAATAGCCCTTTTTAACTACTGGATATATTTTGCAATGAATCCAATAACCCACTACTTTTTTGCCACTACGGCATATGAACAGCTGTTATCTCCAATTATAACCATAATATTTACAATATTTTATCCATTAAGCTTACTGCTTCATATTGTAAATATTGGATTTTTAATGGATGGTGTAGTGAATATGATGTTGAGTGTAAATATAAATAGCTATGAAGTATTTACACCCTATTGGTTTTTTATAGGGTATATAATTTTAAGCTTAGCCTCTATCTTTAGAAAAGAGGCTTTTTATCTTTTGAATTTTTGTTTTGTTGGATTTAATTTTTATCTGTTTTTGTAATAAATAAAGGTATTTAGAGGTGCTCTTTAGTTTGTTAAACCTGCTTATTTAACGCCTTATCAAGAGTATATTTCATATCCTCATCAAGATCAGCCATATTAGATCTCATCCACTGAAGATACCCTGCATCTTTTTGTGCTATCTCAACAATTTTTTCACCTTTATATTTACCAAATCTAAAAGTTTGGATAAGTACAGGAGTTCTTGTAAGTTCTGCTAGTTTTTCCATAGGGTTGTAGTCTGGATAAACCTCTACACACTTTTTTGTAAGTTCTCTTAAAAAAAGTTTCATCACAAGCACATCACCTATTGCATCGTGTGCCTTTATAACTATATCTAGTTTATCTGCTTCCTCTTGCTCTGTTTTATATAACTCTAGAGCATATCTTAGATACTGAAGTCTATGATATGGAAGATTTGCATAAAGATGTTTTGCACACCTTAGTGTATCTATGATCGTATAGTTATTTACAAAGCCCTCTTTTTCAAGCATACCAAGATCAAAGTTTATATTGTGAGCTATAAGATAATTTGATGGGTTATTTAACTCTAAAATCTTAGTGTAAAATTTTGTTTGAGTACATAGTGGCTTTCCTACTAAAAGATCAGGGGTGATATTATGAACCTCCATAGCTTCAATTTTTATATCCACATCACTACTGCACATCTCATCATATACTTCTATATCAGTCTTACTACTTATAACCATACCACCTATTTGTATGATTCTATCATCTTGGTTGGCTCCTGTTGTTTCTGTGTCAAATAATATATACTTTGGCAAAACTATCCTTTTTTATTAAAATATATCGGGGATATCAACATTCATATCCCCAACTTCATTGTTTTGTACAGGTGGCTGTTGTGAAGGTTGATTTTGTGGAACCATATCTGTTGGTATATCCACATTTGTTTCAACTTGTACATCTGATACATATTCAGTTATCTCTGGTTTTGATTCAAATGGCAGCTCTTTATCTACGAATTTTGTAAGTTCCTTATGGAAGTCAAGCTTTACTGTACCCGTTGAACCGTTTCTTTGTTTACCTATGATTATCTCAGCTTCCTCTACAGACTTATCCACAAAGGCACTTTTATATACAGGATCATCACCTCTATCGGCTGACTCTTTCTCTTTTCTTTGCTCATCTCTTTCTTTATAGATATCATCTCTATACACGAACATAATGATATCCGCATCCTGCTCAATAGCACCAGATTCTCTAATATCACTAAGCATTGGTCTTTTATCTGGTCTATTTTCAAGTCCACGATTTAGCTGGGAAAGTGCAATAATAGGTATCTCCATCTCTCTTGCTAGTAGTTTTAGTCCCCTAGAGATCTCATCAACTACAAGTCGTCTATCAGTACCACCCGTTCCTTGCATAAGTTGAAGGTAGTCAATGATGATCATTTTAACATTGTTGTTTTCATTTTGTGCTATTTTTCTAGCTCTTGCTCTTAACTGATTGATATTTACACTTCCGTTATCATCAACAAAAAGCTTTTTATCACTAAGAGAATCAAACGCTTCCTCAACCTGTTTTGCCTGAGTTGGGTCCAGTTCACCTTTTCTAACATTTTGAAGAGGTATACCTGTTTTGGCTGCTATTAGTCTTATCATTAGTTGCGTTTCTGGCATCTCTAAAGAGAAAAAGATAACACCATCACCCTTTTCAAGATTTTGTAGAGTTGTATTTAGAACTATAGAGGTTTTTCCCATAGCAGGTCTAGCAGCTATAATTACCAAGTCTCCTGCATTAAGTCCTGTAGTTTTCTTATCCAGTGCATAAAATCCTGTAGTCTGACCAGTAAGATGTGTAGTACCCATCTCTTGCATCTTAAGGATATGTGCTTTAGTATTTGTGATGATAGTTGGCATATCTTTAAGCTCACTAGATGCACTGTCCATAGTGATATGATACAGTTCATTTTGTACCTTATCAACAGCATCTTGTGCTGTAATACTATCCTCTACAGTTAGTTTTTTGATATGTGTCGCAAGAGTCGCCAGTTCTCTTTTTACGGCACCGTCTTTTATCTCTTTTACATAAGCAGCCGTATTTGAGATAGGATTTGCTGAAAGTATCTCAATAAGTACAGAATCACTTACTTCATTGGAATCAACTCTTTTTCTTATAAACTCTTCATCTATTGGTATATCTTGACTATGGAGCTGTGCCATAACCTCAAATACTTTTTGATGTGCAGGAAGATAAAAATCAGAAGGTTTTAAAACACCTAAAATATCCTCTATAAGGTCATGATCAAAAAGTACAGAGCTTAATACGGCTCTTTCGATATTTAGTGCATAAATATTATCCATTTAAGTTACCTGTTATTATATTTTTTTTCATTGTGTTAACTACACCTTTCAAATATATCATCAAGAAAATCTTTCTGATCTAAATTTTTACTTTTTTTGCCCTCTAGCTGCTCTTTTATCTCTAATAATTCATCTATCTCAAAGTATTCTAAGTATTTTGGATTTATATCTACTTTTTCACCTTTTATACTTATTAGTTGTTTTATAACTTCTATCAGTTCTTCTTTTTGATTCATACTATTTTGCAAACTTATTTAAAATCTGTTCTATATATAGTTCCATTTTAGGATCTCCAAAATCATCTTTTTTGGATTTACAACATCCGCAAGAACTACCAGCATCAGTGATTAGTTCAATATCATCCATAGTTTTTGCACCTTGGTCTTTTATAGCATGTACTATCTCACCAAGAGTTACTTTTTTACAATCACAAACTATATGTGAATATTGAAAATCAGCCATTACTTTTTCTCCTTTTTAAGAAGTTCATATGCTTCATTTATCTCTTGAAGTTTTTCTGTCGCCTGGTCTATTATAGACTGCTCTGCACCGCTTCCCGTAACTATATCAGGGTGATTTTCTTTTACTAAAGCTCTGTATTTTTTCTTGATAGTTGACATATCATCATCTTTTGATACCCCTAGTATCTCACAAGCTTTTTCTATAGATAATTCTTGTGAGTCTTTCTTCTGCGCATAGAACTGTTCAAATGCAGATATAAGTTGTTCAAAATCAGGCTTTTTGATCTCTAGGGCATTAGCAATATCTTCTGTTATCATAAATTCAGCTTTAGAGAAGTCATTATCTATGAAAGCCAGATTTAAAAGATACTCCATAACTTTTAATCTTTTGTTGTATTCCCTTTTTGTAAGTTTTAGATACTTTTTTGCTACAGCTACAGTATCATCAAAACTTTCCATATGTTTTTTATAGATAGCTTTAAGTTCTTCTCTTATTTGTTGTGAATTTTCAAAATGATTTGATATATCTGTAAAAGTGTGACCCAAAATCTCAGCTTCAAGCTCACTTACTTTTCCATCTGCCTTTGCAACTTTTGCCATCATAGCAATAAGAAGCCCTGCTTCATGATCTTCAAGATCACCTTGAAGTTTTTGCTTACCGTCAACTTTTATATGTTTAAAGTCTGAACTTTTATACCCTCTGTTTAACATATAAAAAACAAATCCTACTATTACCAATACTAATAACTTGATCATTTAACACCTTTGAAAAAAATTGAGTGTAATTTTATCAAAATTTAGGTAAAATCCTCTGACTTAATTTATATTAGAGTCAAATAAGATAAAAAATAATTTTATATACAGAGGTGTTACATGTTCGGAATGGGGTTTATGGAGATTTTTCTTATTGCCATAGTTGCTATTATTGCACTAGGTCCTGAGAAACTACCGTCAGCTATGGTTGAGATAGCAAAGTTTTTTAGACAATTTAAAAGCGGTATAGAGGATGCTAAGTCAACAATCAACAGTGAACTAAATATTGATGAGATGAAACAAGAAGCTGCCAAATTCAAACAAAGTGTTGAAGATGTTAAAGAGATAGCTAGTGTTGATTTAAATGACATGACAAGTTTAGAAGATGATAACGAAGAAGAGGAAAAACCTAAAAAAGAAAAACAAAAAAAGAAAAAAGATATATATAATGATGAGAAAAAAGAAACTATATCATTCAATGAAGAGGTAAAAGCATAATGTTAGAAGATTTAAAACCACACATTGCTGATTTGAGAAAAAGACTTATGATCTCGAGTGCTGCACTTCTTGTAGCATTTTTTGCTTGTTTTGCAGTATATGAGCCAATCCTTAACTGGATGATGGTACCTGTTGAAGCAGTTCTTGGTGAGAATTCACAAATGGTTGCAATCGAAGTTCAAGAGACATTCTTCACTGCTTTAAAAGTTGCATTTTTTAGTGGATTTTTAGTATCGCTTCCAGTAATTTTATGGCAATTATGGTTATTCTTAGCTCCTGGTCTTTATGAAAATGAGAAAAAACTTGTAATCCCTTTTGTAGTTGGTGCTACAACTATGTTCTTAATAGGTGCATCATTTGCTTACTATGTAGTTGTACCTTTTGGTTTTGACTTTCTAGTAAACTTTGGTAATAGTGTCGTTACGGTTATGCCTAGTATCGGTAAATATGTAAGTTTCTTTACAAAATTATTATTTGGATTCGGACTTGCTTTTGAACTTCCTGTATTTACATTTTTCTTGGCAATTATAGGTCTTGTGAATGATCAAAACCTAAAAGATTTCTTTAAATATGCAATCGTTCTTATTTTTATGCTTTCAGCTCTCTTAACACCGCCTGATATTATCACACAATTTTTAATGGCAGGACCACTTATAATTCTTTACGGTGTATCTATTTATATAGCAAAAGTATTCAATCCAGCCTCAAAAGAAGAGGATGAGATTGAGGAGGAAGAGGAGCTTGAGGAGTCTAAGCATTAAAACTTTAGACCCTTTAAAAACATCAAGCTATGACTATCATCTACCCGATGAACTCATAGCAGCTTACCCTGTAACTCCAGCTGATGAAGCCAAGCTTTTAGTTTATAATAAAAATCAAAAAACAATAACCCACACAACCTTTAAGCACCTTCTTGATTTTGTACCATTAGATACCAATATTTTTTTCAATGATACAAAAGTGATAAAAGCCAGAATATTCGGTACAAAACCAACAGGTGGTAAAGTTGAGCTATTATTTAACAAACCAATGCCAGAAAATCAATACCTTGTATATATAAGAGGTCGTGTACAAGAAGATCTTAATCTAAAATTTGACAATGATCTAAAAGCAAAAGTGATCAAGCTTCATGAAGATGGAAGTAGACTTGTAAAATTTTATAAAGATGATATAGAACTTGATTTTTTATTATTAGTTGAGATTTTAAACACTATAGGACACCTACCCTTACCACCTTACTTAAAAAGAGAAGATGAAAAATCAGATGATAAAAACTATCAAACTCTCTTTGCAAAAAACTATGGAGCAGTAGCAGCACCTACCGCATCACTTCATTTTACACCTGAACTTTTAGAAGAGTTGAAACTAAGACACCAGACACACTACTTGACACTACATGTAGGTGCAGGTACCTTTAAACCTGTAGAGTCTGAGGATATTTTGGATCACCCTATGCACAGTGAATATTATGATGTACCAAAAGATTCTCAAAATATACTAAATGGTGATAAAAAAATTTTAGCTGTGGGAACTACAGTTACTAGAACAATTGAGTTTTACAATGAAACAAAACAAACAAACGGTGAGGCAAATCTTTTTCTAAATCCTCTTAACAAACCAAAAAGGGTTGATTATTTACTTACAAACTTCCATCTTCCAAAATCAACACTTATTATGCTTGTGGCATCGTTTGTAGGTCTTGAGGAGACTTTGAGGATATATGATGAAGCAATAAAAAACAAATATAGATTTTTCTCATACGGGGATGCTATGCTAATAATTTAAGATAATTGTGCCTCTTAAATTTTAGTTTGGTGATTAATAGCTTTTGAGAGAGATAAAATATCAACATTTTCAAGGCTTACACCAGTTGGCACACCTTGTGCTATTTTAGTAAAACTAATCTCAAAATTTTTCAGTTTATCTTCTATAAATAATATAAAAGCATCATTTGCAAGACTTGGTGTCACTGCAAAAAGTATGTTTTTTATACTTTTGTTTTTTACTTTATCTGTAAGCTGGTCTATTAAAGTTTCATCCAAAGATTCAATAACAAAATATTTACCGTAAAACTGTTTTGATTCTTCAATTTGAAAAATATCCTTTGCACTTTGTACTATACATAAAATAGTATCATCTCTTTGTGTATCTAAACAAACCTCACATATTTCATGTTCACTCATTGCGTTACACTTAGTACATTTTTTTATACTTTGGATCGCTGTTTCTATACTATGTGCGAGTTTCATCCCCGTATAGCTGTTTTCTGTTACAATATGATAAGCTAATCTTATAGCTGATTTTCTACCGATAGTAGGCAGCATCTCAAAAGATTCTACAAGATCATAAAATTTTTCTAAACCTTTATTCATAAGGTTTATTATAGCTAAAATCAGATAAAATAAAAGCAAATTGATTTAATAATAAATATTTAAAAATTTACAATAAAAGGATAATAACATTGACTGATCTTTGCTATTATGAAATACTACAAGTAGAAAAAAGTGCCGATAAAAGTGCGTTAAAAAAAGCATATAGAAAAATGGCCATGAAATACCATCCTGATAAAAATCCTGATGATACTGAAGCGGAAGAGAACTTTAAAGCTGTAAATGAAGCTTATCAAGTTTTAAGTGATGAAGAAAAAAGATCTATCTATGACAGATACGGTAAACAAGGTCTTGAGGGACACGGACAAGGTGGAGGCTTCTCAAGAGGTGGCTTTGATGATCTTGGTTCAATTTTTGAAGAGATGTTTGGAGGAGGCTTTGGCGGTGGTCGAAGTCAAAGAACAAGAAAAACATACAACTATGACCTAGATACTGAAATACAAATTGATGTGGAGTTCAATGAAGCAGTATTCGGTTGTAAAAAAGATATTGACTATAAATATAAAAAAGCTTGTAAATCTTGTAAAGGTACAGGGGCAAAAGACGGTAAACTAAGTGAATGTTCAACTTGTAACGGACAAGGTCAAGTACATATGAGGCAAGGATTTATGACATTTGCACAAACTTGTCCACATTGTCAAGGTAGTGGTCAAGCAGTAGCTTCTAAATGTAGCAAATGTAATGGAAACGGTTACAGTGAAGAGGAAGAAAGCTTCAAGGTTGATATACCAGAAGGTGTTAATGATGGAAACAGAATAAGAGTAAGCGGTAGAGGAAATATTGCACCTGATGGATCAAGAGGTGATCTGTACATACACATAAGAGTTGCCCAAGATAAACACTTTGTAAGACATGATAATGATATCTATCTTGAAGTACCTCTATTCTTTACTCAAATAGCACTTGGTGAAACTATTAAGATACCGGGACTTAGGGGCGAATTAGAGCTTAAGGTTCCGGCAGGGGCTAGAGATAAACAACAGTTTACTTTTAAAGGTGAAGGTGTTAAAAGTGTCAATGGTTACGGTCAGGGTGATTTCGTAGCTCAGATCAAGATACAATATCCTGAAAACTTAAACAACGAACAAAAAGAGTTGCTAGAAAAACTTCAAGAGAGTTTTGGAATAGAGTCAAAACCACATGAAGATACTTTTGGAACATTGTTCGATACCGTAAAGGGTTGGTTTAAATAATGAATATTAAAGCTGCACCTATGGGACCTTATCAAACAAATTGTTATATTGTAGAAAATAATGGTATTGAACTAATTATAGACCCGGGTGTGGATGCAGTTTCTTGGGTAATGAATAATGTGAAAAATCCAATAGCGATACTAAATACACATGGTCATTTTGATCATGTATGGAGCAATAATGAATTAAAGCAGAAGCTTAATATACCTATATATTGTCCTAAAGATGATTGTTTTATGCTTGAAAAAGATCCATTTTCTCACGGTACACCAAAAAGCGAAGCTGATATAAAAGTAGCAATGGATGAGACTTTTGATCTTAATGGAATTAAAGTAAAATTCCACCACTTCCCAGGTCATACACCTGGATGCAGTGCAATAGAGATAGGACAAAATTTATTTAGCGGTGATTTTATTTTTCAAGGTTCCATAGGGAGAGTTGATTTCCCATTTTCAAATCCTGAAGATATGAAAAAAAGTATAAAAAAAGTTTTACAATGGAATAAAGAGCTTGATATTTATCCTGGGCATGGAAATATGACAACCTTAGCAAAAGAGAAAAACTCTTTAATTAATTGGTTGAACTATTTATAGAAGGGATGATATAGTATGACAAACGAAAGTAACACTCTTTTAGACAAGCTAGTTAGTTTAGTATCACACGATAATGTTAAAGAGGTTACGCAAATAGTAGAGAGTCTTAATAAAATAAATCAATTTCAACATACTATAGACGGCAATGATTCATTGGATAAATTATTTAAAAAAATAGCTTATGAACTTCAAGTGGAGTTTAAAATTTTTAATTTTAGTGTAATACTTGATACTACTGAGTGGCAGGAGACACTTTTTACTTTTGGTGATTCTTCTTCATATACTTATACTTTCCATTTAAGAATAGATGAAAAACAACTTTTTTATATTAATATCTCAAAAGAAAATCTTACTGAGATGGATAAATTATCTTTAAATAGTTATTTTGACAGTATTATACAAATAGCTTATCTTAGATACAGTATAGAAAATAGCATAACTACTACTATAGATCCATTAACAAAATTAAATACAAGAATGTTTTTCCAAGAAGAGGCAAAAATGCTTATACCTTTAGCAATAAGGGAAAATATGAAAATAGGTGTTCTTCTTATAAATATAGATAGATTTAGAGCCGTCAATGATGAACATGGAAATGAATTTGGAGATGACTTTTTAACACTATATGCCACAAAAATAAAAGAAGTGATTAGAACCTCTGATATTGCTATAAGATTTGGCGGTGGTGAGTTTTTAGTACTTTTAATGAATGTAGGAACAGAAGAAAATACATTAAACATAGCAGAAAAGTTAAAAGACATTTTAGCACAAACTTATTTACTTACAAAAAATAGGGATAAATTTAAAAAAACTGTATGTATTGGAGTATCAATATTTCCAGATGATTCAACAGATATAAATGAGATAGTGAAAAACAGTGAAATAGCGTTAAGTGACGCACAAGATCAAGGTAGAAATAAAGTTCTTAGGTTTGTAAATGAACAAGAAAGTACAATAGATCTATTTTAATAGATAATATAAAGAGTTAATAGTATGAAAAAACAGGTTATATCAAAGCTAATTGGAATTATGGTGCTAATAGGTATCACTTTAACACTTCTTGAGTCTTGCAATTTTAGAAGTCATGGTATTGCCACTGCACTAAACAAAGCAGAATCAATTTCGGAAGTTGTAAAAAATGGACTGACTTCTCATATGATAAATGGAAATATGGATCAAAGAGATATATTCTTAAGTTCTATATCAAACATAAAAAATGTTGAAAGCATATGGATAATCAGAGGTCAAAATGTTATCAAACAATACGGTAAAGGGAAACTTCTAGAAAAACCTCGTGATGATATAGACAAAAAAGTACTTTCAAGCGGTAAGACAAAGTATTCACTAAATGAATCTTTTTCAAAAACAACCATAAGAGTTACTATACCATATAATGCTGATACAAAAAGCAATGTAAATTGTTTTGAATGTCATAATGTAGATCATGGTGAAACTCTAGGAGCTGTAAGTATCATCATGAATATGTCTGATATAAAAGATTCTGGACTTAGCCTTGCTCTCTCAATTCTCATATTTACTGCTATTGCCATATTATTTGTTCTTTATTTTTCAAATAAAACATTAAAGCCACACCTTGAAACAATTGATGAATTAAGCGAAAAAGTTAAAGATATGTCAAATGGTAAGTTTACAAATATCGTATCTAAACCAGGACTATCTAAGGAATCAGAAAATCTTATAAAAGAATACAATATGTTGGTAAATGGTCTAAACACAACATTTTCAGATATAGACAATAAATTAAGTATCTTTGTAGGTGATCAAAAGTTATATACTGACAATCCACTTTTAAACTCACAAAGAATAGTAGGTAATCTTTCAGATATTTATCAATTTAAAAAAGAGATAGAGATAGACAGAAGCAAAGAGGATATATATAAAAGGCTTTCCCAAATATTAATAAATAAATTTAATATAAAGTACTTTAATCTAATGGAATTGGATTATAAGACAAATAAAACTAAAGTAGTTTTCCAAAAAGGTAATAGAGATTATTGTTCCAATATTATAAAAGATGAACCTGAGCTTTGTAGAGTATCAAAACAAGCAACTGATGTAGTATCAGTAAAAGACCATAAATCATGTTCAAGTTTCTGCAGTAATGCTAAATATCACTATTGTACATCTTTTGATATCAGTGATCAGTCTATACTAATAGGTAACTTTGTATTTGATGACGAAAAAAATCTAAACAAAGTAAAGTCAAACATATCTCTAATAAAAAGTTATTTTATAGAAGCAACCCCTTCACTTGTTGTTAAGATGCTGTTAGAGGCTCTAAAAGATTCAGCTTTCAAAGATGGGCTAACAGGTCTTTACAATAGAAAATTCCTTGATGAACATCTAACAAAGCTCGTACCTCAAGCACTTCGAGAAAACATAAATATCGGTGTACTAATGCTTGATATGGATCATTTTAAAGCAGTAAATGATGAATACGGACATGATGTAGGTGACATTGTACTTAAAGAACTAGCCAGAATATTAGATGAATCAGTAAGGGATTCGGATATTGTAATAAGATATGGTGGAGAGGAATTTGTCGTTCTTTTAGTTGGTATTAAAGATGAAGAATCAGCACTGGATGTAGCAAACAAGATAAGAACAAATGTTAGTAAAAATGAGATAAATGTATATGCAGGTAATAAACTTAAAAAAACAGTAAGTTGTGGTTTATCTCTATTCCCACTAGACTCAAGCAACTTTGATATTGTAATGAAGAATGCCGATATAGCGCTATATGAAGCAAAAGATTCTGGTAGAAATAAGGTGATTAGATTTATTGAAAAAGAAGAGGTCGAACTTTTCTAAACAACTAGGTAAAAACTTTTTGAAGTTCTTTATTTATTCTACTTTTAGAAAGTTCTTCTATATTCATCTTTTTTAAGATCTCTTTAGTTTTAATGTCGGTATTTAAACTAAACTGTGCCATAAATCTGACGGCTCTTACCAAGCGTAAACTATCTTGCTCAAAGCTTTTCTCATCTACCACTCTTAATATTTTATCTTCAATATCGTCTAAACCATTATGAAAATCATATAATTTACTCTCTAGTATATTATACATCAAACTATTCATAGTAAAATCTCGTCTTAATGTTGCTTTAAATTCATCATCCGTAATCTCTATATCAAATCCGTGATAACCCTTTGAAACCTTAGTTTCGACTCTTGGCAGGGCGATATCAATACCTTTATAATTATATACATTGAACTTTTCAGACAATACAACTGCATCTAGTTTTTGCATTATCTTTTTAAACAACTCTTGATCTACTCCAAAAACTTCAATATCTATATCATCTGAAACTATATTCATCATAGTATCTCTTAAAAATCCACCAACTATATATATTCGTTTTGTATATGGTAAAAAAGCTAGTTTGATTTGATCTAGTTTATCTTGTTGTGTAGTTAAAAAAGTAAGCTGTAATTTAGAAGATTTCACTTTTAGCCTTACTTTATTATAACAGGAGAGAGAAGCTCTCCCGTGTATTAATTTTTTTATATTTTTCTATTTATTAAATGTAACTTGCAATTAGATCACCCATTTGTGAACAATTAACCTGACTCTTACAATCATAAGCAGCTAGATCACCGGTTCTATAACCCTCACTCATAGCTTTTTTAATAGCTGCATCAATAGCATCTGCCGCAGACTCTTCATCCAAGCTGTATCTAAGCATCATTGATGCACTAGAAATTGTAGCAATAGGATTTGCTATCCCCTGCCCTGCGATATCCGGAGCTGAACCATGAATAGGCTCATAAACTGCTGTTTTCTCACCAGTAGAAGCAGATGGTAAAAGACCTATTGAACCACTTAACATTGAAGCTTCATCAGATAAAATATCACCAAAAATGTTTCCTGTTAGGATAACATCAAATTGTCTTGGATTTGCAATAAGCTGCATAGCACAGTTATCAACATACATATGTGTAAGTTCAACTTCAGGATACTGTGCAGCAATTCTTTCTGTTGTATCTCTCCAAAGTTGAGAAACATCAAGAACATTTGCTTTATCTATAGAGCAAACTCTTTTATCTCTTTTCATTGCAAGTTTAAATGCAACATGAGCAATTCTTTCGATCTCTGAAACAGTATATACCATAGTGTTCCAACCTTTTTCTTCAGTTTTACCTTTTGGCTCACCAAAGTAGATACCACCAATAAGCTCTCTTACAACCATAATATCAACACCTTTGATAACTTCTGGTTTTAGTGAACTTGCATCAACTAATTCGTCATATACAACTGCCGGTCTAAGGTTTGCAAAAACGCCCATCTCTTTTCTAAATCTTAAAAGTCCAGACTCAGGTCTAAGCTCTCTTGGCTGGTTATCCCATTTTGGACCACCAATAGCACCAAATAAACAAGCATCTGATGCTAATACACCATCAATAGTTTCTTGAGGAAGAGGATTACCTGTTGCATCAATTGCACATCCACCCATTAAATACTCTGAGTAATTAAAATCAATATCAAATTTTTTTCCAACTGCATCTAAAACTTTTACAGCCTCATCAACGATCTCTACACCGATACCGTCACCTTTTATTAGTGAGATATTATAGTTTGCCATGTGCTTCCTTTTTTGCAAAATTCATTAAACCACCATCAGCTAAAAGCTCCTGCATAAATGGTGGGATTGGAGTAAACTTATAAGTTTTTTCAGTATCAATATTTTCAATTGTTCCTCCGTCTAAATCAACAGAAACCAACTCACCCTCTTTTATCTCTAATGCATTATCTAGTTCAAAAATCGGTAACCCCATATTAAATGCGTTTCTATAAAATATTCTTGCAAAACTTGGAGCAATAACTGCTGCAACACCTGCTGCTTTTAGTGCAATTGGAGCATGTTCTCTACTTGAACCGCATCCAAAATTTTCACCTGCTACTATTATATCCCCAGGCTGAACTTTTGAAGCAAAATCAGGATCTGCATCTTCCATAACATACTTTGCCAAATGGTGTGGATCACTACTATTTAAATATCTTGCTGCAATGATCAGATCTGTATCAATATTGCTGCCAAAATTCCATACTTTACCAGTAATTTTATTCATAATTGTCTATATCCTTTAATATTATTAACCGCATTTTATCCAAAGTTTCATTAATTAATTATTTTTTTAATAAGTTTGGGTATAATATCGTCTTTAGTAACACAACGAAAGATGTATTTTAAACATCATCTTCGTTATACAAAACTTATAAAGGCTTGTAACAATAGATGGCAACAAAAGTAAAAGATATAAATAAATCAATAGAGAAGATCTTTAAAGAGCATAAAGATACTACACTGACACATGAACAACTAGTAAAAATATTTCCTAAATCTCCAACTGCAGCCGTTACAAAAAAAATAGTGGCTCAAAAGCAGCTATTTAATGTTACGCTTATTAGTTCAAGAGAACAAGCAAAACGACTAAACGAAATAGAATTCAAAAAAAGAGAAGATGCTAGAATAAAAAGACAGGAAAATCCTGATGCTGACGAATTTGACCTTCTTAAAAATAAAGAGCTTCTAGAGTGGAGTAGATCCGACTCTCCTGTTAGAATGTATCTAAGAGAGATGGGTAAAGTACCTCTTCTTACAAAAGAGGAAGAGGTAGAGATAAGTCAATCTATGGAAAAAGGTGAGGACACTATCCTTGATGCTATATGTTCAGTACCTTACCTTATAGATTTCATTTTAGAATACAAAGAGCCTTTAGTAAACAGAGAGAGAAAAGTAAAAGAGCTTTTTAAGAACTTTGATGATGAAGGTGATGATGAATCTGAAGATATTGAAGATACAGTAGAAGCCATAGAGGATGATGATAAAAAAGATAATAAAAAATCAAAAAAATTAGACAAAAGAGCTGAGAATATTATTGAATCTTTCAAAATTCTTGAAAAAGCAAAGAAAGACTGGATCAAATTCACTTCTAAAGAGGAATATAAAAGTGAAGATGAACTTGACATATTAGTTTATGATCTAGCCAATGCATTTAAAAAGAAGCTTATAAAAGAAAGTTTAATTGAACTTGGTCCTACTAGTAAACTTATTACGGAAATAGTAAAAGCTATGGAAACATCTTTAAATAGTGATGATGGTTTTGAGGTTGAACTTAAAAGACTAGAATATAAACTTCCATTATTTAATGATACTTTAAAAGCTAACCACCAAGAGATACTTGACAAAATATTAACACTTTCAAAGGTTGATATTATAGGTATGGTACCTGAAGCCACAATGGTCTCTACATACATGGAAATAAAAAAACTATTTCAAACAGCAGAAGCTAGTAAAGGTGGTTTTGATCTTGAAGAGGAAGAGTTAAAAGATGTCCTAGAGCAGATAAAACTTGGTAAACAGATCACAGATAAAGCCAAAAACAGAATGGCTAAATCAAACCTTAGACTTGTTGTATCTATAGCAAAAAGATACACAAACAGAGGGCTTCCGTTCCTTGACCTGATCCAAGAAGGTAATATAGGACTTATGAAAGCTGTTGACAAATTTGAGTATAAAAAAGGATATAAATTCTCTACATATGCTACTTGGTGGATTAGACAAGCTATCTCAAGAGCTATTGCAGATCAAGCAAGAACTATTAGAATTCCAATACATATGATCGAAACTATCAATAGAATAAATAAGATCATAAGAAAAGGTATCCAAGAAGAAGGTAAAGAGCCTGATGTAGATCAAATTGCAAAAGATGTTGGTCTAACTGTAGATAAGGTTAAGCAAGTAATTAAGATCACTAAAGAGCCGGTATCACTTGATGCCCCTATAGGAAATGAAGATGATGGTAAATTCGGTGACTTCGTTGCAGATACACAAGCACCAACTCCTATTGAAAATATTATGCATGAAGACCTTTTAGGTCAAATTGATCAAATACTTGGTCAGCTTAATGAAAGAGAACAAGCTGTTATTAGAATGAGATTTGGTCTATTAGATGACAAAAGTGATAGAACTCTTGAAGAGATCGGTAATACATTAAGTGTTACAAGAGAAAGAGTAAGGCAAATAGAGTCAAGTGCTATAAAGAAACTAAAACATCCTAAAGTTGGAAGAAATCTTAAAAACTATGTTGAGAGTTAATACAAACTCTTAATATATTAAAAGTAATAAAAAAGGGCAAGATTTAAATATCTTGCCCTTTTTCTTTTGCTTTTCTTTTGGAGCGCATAATAGCTGTAGCCAATTGTCTCATATCTTCTGTTGTATCAAGCTCATCCATAATCTCTAAACCAAGTAAGGTCTCAAGACAATCCTCAAGTGTAACAATACCCTCTGTTTGATCATAACTATCTGTAACAATAAGCATATGACCTTTTGCTTTAGTAAAGCTACTCAAAGCTTTTAAAACAGGTATATTTTCATTAATACTTTCAACTTTACTCATGATAGTCTCTATAGTTACATCTGAATTATTTATTGCATGCTTAAAGATCTTTTTAGTAAGAACCATACCCACAATATTATCTATAGACTCATCATAAACAGGAACTCTTGAAAACTTATAGGTTCGTTTGTCTTCTAAAAGATCTTTAATAAGAGTGTCTTTTTGTACAGCAAATACAACACTTCTAGGTGTTAAAATATCTTTTATCTTTTTGTTCTTTAAAGTTAAAGTATTTTCAATAATATCAGACTCCATATCATTTATAACACCATCCTCTTCACTCAAGAGTGCTGTATGTATAAGCTCTTCTCTTGATACTGTATCACCTTCATTTTTATTATTTATCTTTCTGGTTACAAACATTGTAACTATTATTATAGGGTAAGTGATGAAAATAAATACATTAATAATTCTAGCAGCAACAGGAGCTAACTCTTTCCAGTAGACGGCACCTATAGTTTTAGGTATGATCTCTGCAAAGAAAAGAATACTAAAGGTTAATGCTATAGATATAAATAGTATAAGATTACTGTCATTATTAAATACAACTTGTGCTTGAACACCAATAGCTGTAGCACCAAGAGTATTAGCAAAAGTGTTTAGTATTAATATTGATGAGATAGATTTGTCTACATCTTTTTTTAAGTCCTTAAGCAAACTTCCCGCTTTTGGATTAACCTGCTCTAAAACAGAGATATAAGAAACATTAGTAGATAACAGTATCGATTCCAAAACAGAACATAAAAATGATACACTGACAACTAAAATAAATAAAAAGATCAAATATTCCATATATTATATTCTCACTTCTTTATATGTATATATAAGACAACAATGGGGGGATGAACTATCCAAGTATTTCTCCTTAAGAATTTTAATATATTATTATACCAAATTTTCAATTATATTTACTGAAACTTTACTTAACAGTATTAAAATACTTTTCCAATAGAACTTATCACCTTCCCCAATACATCTATTTTAACTTTTGAAGCGATTTGCACAGGGTATTCTTTGTTGTCAGATATGATATCTAAATTACCGTCAACCCTTCTTTGTATTCTTTTTACAAAAAGTCCATTTTCATTTACAAAGGCATAAATACCATCTTTAGCAACATCATTTTTTGTTTTATCTATAAATATAATATTACCGTTGTTTAAAGTTGGTTCCATACTGTCACCGGTAACATTGATTGCTTCAATATTTTTTACATTTTGTACCCCTCCAACCATATCTACAAAGAAATCAGGCAATTCAAGTTTTTCAAATTCATCTTCACTATCATATGCACCTCCACCGGCACTTACATTTATAGTTGGATAGTATTTAATCCAATACTTATCCGTACTATCTATTAAACTACTTGGGTCTTGACCATATAGCATCCAATTTATAGATATTTTTTTTAAGGCACAAAAATCCAATATACTTGAAAAAGGTATACTATTTCTTTTTTTCATAGTGGCAAAATTTACACTTGTAATATCTAAAGCAGTTGCGATATCTTTATCGAATATCTTTTTATCTTTTTTTTCACTGGATAAAACATCTCTTAGTTTTTCTATTATCTCATTTATATCTAACATACCAATCCCTTAATTATAAATTATATTAAAATAATAACATAAAAAAAAGTATTTTTCAACAATAAAATTGCATTTTGCAATATTTTTTAACCAACCTACAAATATATGCAATAATTTCATATATAAATTAAGGAAATAACATGAAAACCAAAATAGATTCATTTTCAGAGAAAATTGATACATTAATATATAAGATCGCTGAAATCATTTTGTAATATTGTAAAAAATGTATATTTTTTGTAAAATTTTTTATTTTATCTACCAAACAAAACAAATTAAATATTTACTAAAGCAATTTTAATATAAAATTAGGAAATTTTAATTATTGGCACAAAGCCGATATAAAATGGAGTTAATTATGGAAGAAGTAAACTTAGTTACAGAAGCACTGAAGTTTATGGTTTTAGGTATGGGTGTAGTTTTTACATTCCTTATTATTATGGTCTTTGTTTTGAAGTTTCAAGCGAAGCTTATTGCAAAATATTTCCCTGAAAAACCAAAAGATGTTTCTAATGAGTGGAAACCAAAAAATGCAACTGAGTCTGAAGACAAAGCTACTATAGCGGCAATTACAGCTGCGATCATACATCACAATAATCACACAACACGATAGTGTTTTGATTTATAAAAAGGTTAATTATAATGTCAAAAAAATATATTGATATAATGGATACTACTTTTAGAGACGGATTTCAATCTGTTTTTGGTGGTAGAGTTCTTATGGACGATTTCTTCCCTGCAGTTGAAGCTGCAAAAGAAGCTGGTATAACACACTTTGAATTTGGTGGTGGAGCAAGATTCCAATCACTATTCTTCTATTTACAAGAGAATGCATTTGAGATGATGGATAAATTTAGATCTATCGTTGGTCCTGATGCAAACCTTCAAACACTCTCAAGAGGTATAAATACAGTAATGCTTGATACAGGAAGTAGAGATTTAGTTGACCTACATGCAAAAATGTTTGCAAAACACGGAACTACTACAATTAGAAACTTTGATGCATTGAATGATGTACAAAATTTAGAATTCTCGGCAAAATGTATTAAAAATCACGGTTTGAAACATGAAGCAGTAGTTACTATGATGGATCTTCCTCCTGGTTGCTCTGGTGCTCATGATGTTGCATTCTATGAAAAAACTTTAAGAGGTATCTTAGATAGCGGTTTACCGTACGATTCAATCTGTTTTAAAGATGCAAGCGGTACAGCAAATCCACATAAAGTTCACGAAACTATTAAAATGGCTAGAAAACTTTTAGGTGATGATACGCATATCAGACTTCATACACATGAAACAGCTGGTGTATCTGTATCATCTTACTTAGCTGCTCTTGAAGCTGGTGCTGATGGTATTGATTGTGCTGCTGCACCTGTAAGTGGTGGAACAAGCCAACCAGATATTTTAACTATGTTACATGCAACTAAGGGAACTAAATTTGACCTTGGTGGATTAACAACAGATAAAGTATTAACTTATCAAGAAACATTAAAAGATTGTTTAAAAGACTACTTTATGCCGCCTGAGGCTACACAAGTAAGTCCACTTATCCCATTCTCACCAATGCCAGGTGGTGCTTTAACAGCAAATACTCAAATGATGAGAGACAGCGGAACATTAGATAAATTCCCTGAAGTTATTAAAGCGATGCAAGAGGTAGTAGAAAAAGGTGGATACGGTACATCTGTAACTCCTGTTTCTCAATTCTATTGGCAGCAAGCATATGCAAATGTAATGTTTGGACCATGGAAACAAATAGCTCCAGGATATGGGAAAATGGTACTTGGTTACTTTGGTAAAACTCCAGTTGAACCAGATGCAGATATTGTAAAATTAGCATCTGAAAAATTAAAACTAGAGCCAACTTCTGAAAATCCACTTGATATTTCAGATAAAGATGTTACAAAGTCAATCGCAGCTTGGAAAGAAAGATTAGAGATTGAAGGTCTTGAAACAACAGAAGAAAATATTTTTATTGCAGCGGCTTGTGATGAAAAAGGTATTGCATTCTTAAAAGGCGATTCACCGCTTAATGTGAGAAAAAATGATGATTGCGAAAATAGCACATGTGAAACTAAAGGAGATAATAAAATGGCAGATGGGAATTATACAGTAGTAGTAGACGGAAAGAAATTCAGTGTACAAGTTGCAGAAGGAAATGCAGATATTCAAGTAGTAGCACCTGCGGCTGAAGCTGCACCTGCAGAAGCAGCACCGGCAGCAACATCAGGAGCTGGAACAGAAGTTGGAGCAACTGTAAACGGTAATGTATGGAAAATCTTAGTAAATGTAGGTGACAAAGTTGAAAAAGGTCAAGTAATATCAATACTAGAAGCTATGAAAATGGAAATAGATATTGAAGCTCCATGTGCAGGTACTGTAACAGCTGTAGCCGTTAAGCCTAATGATGCAGTCGAAGAGGGACAAACTATAGTAGTTATTGGATAACTACATTGAGTATTGGAGAAAAATATGAATAAAAAACTTATCTCTTTTCTGTTTCTAGCAATGGTTACACTATTTAGCACATCTTTATATGCTGGTGGTGTAAGTGCAGAAGTTGAAACTGAAAAACAAGAGTACCAATCAAAAACAATGGGTGAGCTAGCTCATTCATTCTTTCAAACAACAGGGATTAATGCTTTCTTAAATCCTAGTGATGATATAATGACAGCAGAAGCTCATGCGGAAGATGCTAGACCTATGACAACATTTGAACAAACATGGGGTAGAATTATTATGTTTATAGTATGCTTTATTCTATTCTATTTAGCTATTGCTAAAGGGTTTGAACCATTGTTGCTTCTTCCTATTGCATTTGGTGGATTATTAGCCAATATTCCATTAGCAGGTATTGGTGGAGAATCTGGAATGCTTGGTATTATCTATAATATGGGTATTGCAAATGGATTCTTCCCACTTCTAATCTTTATGGGTGTTGGCGCTATGACAGACTTTGGACCACTGCTTGCAAATCCAAAAACAGCACTACTAGGTGGAGCAGCTCAATTTGGAATCTTCGGTTCATTAGTTGGTGCTGTTATGTTAGGATTCAGTATACAAGATGCTAGTGCTATTTCTATAATTGGTGGTGCTGATGGTCCTACATCTATATTTATTGCAAATGCACTAGCTCCACACCTATTAGGTGCGATTGCGGTTGCAGCATATAGTTATATGGCACTTGTTCCAGTTATCCAGCCTCCTATTATGAAGGCTCTTACAACTGAAGAGGAAAGAAAAATAAAAATGCCTGCTCTTAGAAAGGTACACCCTTTAGAGAAATTATTATTACCAATCGTAATTTTAATGATGGCTATTTTACTATTACCTGAGTCTACTCCACTAATTGGTGCATTTGCTCTTGGTAACTTTGCAAAACAATCGGGTGTTGTTGATAGATTAAGTGACACAATGCAAAATGCACTTATTAATATAGTTACTATATTCTTAGGTCTTGGTGTTGGTTCTAAACTTGCAGCTGATAAATTCCTTGTATTAGATACAATGGGAATTATGGCTGTTGGTCTTGTTGCGTTTGCAGTGGGAACTGCAACTGGTGTTCTTATGGCTAAATTGATGAATAAATTTAGTCCAGCAGATGCACAAATCAACCCGTTAATTGGAGCTGCAGGAGTTTCTGCTGTACCAATGGCGGCGAGAGTTGTAAGTAAAGTTGGTCAAGATTATGATAAATCAAATGTATTATTAATGCATGCGATGGGTCCAAATGTTGCGGGTGTAATCGGTTCAGCAGTTGCTGCTGGTGTATTACTATCTATATTTAAATAAAAAGATTAGGGAAAATTTAATTATGTCTAATATCAATAACTCAATTGGTCTAGAAAATGTGGGAACGATTTATAGAAATCTTGACCTTGATACTTTAATAGATCATGCGGTTGAAAATGAAGGAGCTACAATCAGCTCAACAGGTGCTTTAATGATTGATACGGGGATCTTCACAGGAAGAAGCCCTAAAGATAAATACTTTGTTAATGCTGATCCTTCAAACAAGTATATTGCTTGGGGTGATGTAAATGCACCTATTAATAAAGAAGTTTATAACTCTTTATTAAATTTAGGGAAAAAACAATTAAGCGGAAAAGACCTTTATATAACTGATGTTTATTGTGGTGCTACAAAGTGTAGTAGAAAATCTATCAGATTTATTACTGAAATTGCTTGGCAGTCACACTTTATAAAAAATATGTTTATTGTTCCTTCAAAAGAAGATCTTGAAAACTTCCAACCTGAATTTACAGTATACAATGCTTGTAAAACTACAAATCCTAATCACAAAGAAGATGGATTAAATTCTGAAGTATTTGTAGCATTTGATGTAGAAGCAAATGAAGCTGTTATCGGTGGTACATGGTATGCAGGAGAGATGAAAAAAGGTATCTTCTCTATGATGAATTACTGGCTTCCATTAGAAAACAAACTTCCTATGCATTGTTCTGCAAATGTAGGAAAAGACGGTGACACTGCCCTATTCTTTGGTCTTTCAGGAACAGGTAAAACAACACTTTCTACCGATCCAAACAGAGCACTAATCGGTGATGATGAGCATGGTTGGGATGATAATGGTGTATTTAATTTTGAAGGTGGATGTTACGCAAAGGTTATTAACCTAGATGCTGAATCTGAGCCTGAAATATTTGCTGCTATTAAAAAAGGTGCTATATTAGAAAATGTAGTTGCTGATGAAAATGGCAATGTAGACTACAATGACAACTCAAAAACTGAGAATACTAGAGTTTCTTACCCTATTGATCATATTGAGAATATCCAAGCAGGTAGTGCTGCAGGACACCCTACAAATATTATCTTCTTAAGTGCAGATGCATATGGTGTATTACCTCCTGTATCTAAACTTACTAAAGAACAAGCAATGTACTATTTCTTAAGTGGTTATACTGCAAAGGTAGCTGGAACTGAAAGAGGCGTAAAAGAACCTCAAGCTACATTCAGTGCTTGTTTTGGTGAAGCATTCCTTCCTCAGCATCCAACTGTATATGCAAAACTACTTGGTGAAAAAATAGACAAACACAATGTAAATGTATTTTTAGTTAACACAGGTTGGACAGGTGGTGCATACGGTACTGGTTCTAGAATGAGTATTAAAAATACAAGAGCTTGTATAAATGGTATACTTGACGGGAAGATAAATAATAGTGAATTTGAAACTACTCCTATATTTAATCTAAGTGTTCCTAAAACTCTTGAAGGTGTTGATACTGAAGTACTAAATCCTAGAAATACTTGGGAAAATAAAGTTGCATATGATGCTCAAGCAAAAGAGTTGGCAACTATGTATGTAGCAAACTTCAAAAAATATCTTACAGATGATAGTGATTTTGACTTTACGGCTGCTGGTCCTAAAGTATAATTTTAAATAATTATTACTAACTAAGGGGAAGCATTAAGCTTCCCTTTTTTTATTCTACTATAAAATTACATACCTAAACAATAAAGAACAAATATGAAAAAAGAACAATTTTTAAATGATATCCAAAGCAATTGTAGTGAAATACTACATTTAAGTACAAAACATATGTTAGACAAACTCTATAAAGATGATGAGGAATTAGACAAAATAAAGCTTACTGAGTTTTTTACTAATTATAAAAACTATCACCTTTATTTAAATGATTTTGCAGCAACAATATACAGTAGATATGCATCTAGCGTAAACAATCTATATATTGAAATGTGTGAATATTTAGATGTAGAAGTTGATAACAAATATACTTTGGAACATGTAATTATAAAACTTGAAAAACAAACTCCAGAACTACTTTTAAGTCTTACTAGTGAAGATATACAAAAACAAACTATAATACATTTTGATGAAAAGTTAGAGGCGATAGAATCCTCTGCACACTACAATAACAATCTGGATGAATTTAAAGAAAGAGTAGATAAATTAAAACAAAATATTTACCTAGTTAAGAATGCATTACAAATTTCATAAAGTATATATAGAACTTACAAATATTTGTGGCTTAGAGTGTACCTTTTGTCCAACAAAAGATATAAAGCCACAAACAATGACATTAGACACCTTTGAAACAATCATCAAACAAATAAAACCCTATACTAACAATATCGCTCTTCATGTATTTGGTGATCCTTTAACACTTTCAAATCTTGAACATTATCTTGATATTGCATTAGAATATAATATAAAAGTTGATATCACAACTACAGGATATTATCTAAATAACTTCAAGTTAGAACTGTTTTTACATAAAGCGATAAAACAGATCAATTTTTCTTTGAATAGTTACAATAAAAATGAGATGGATTTAAAGCTAGATCAATATCTAAAACCAATGCTTTTACTTTGTGATCTAAAATTAAAAAATAAAATTAAAAGTTTTATAAATTTCAGACTTTGGAATCTAGATGAAACTAACAGTGAAAAATCATTTAATAAAGAGATCTTTAAGATATTGTCAAGTCATTTTAAACTAGATTTGTCAAATATTGATCCTAAAGGGTCTAAAAGAGTTGAAAATCAAATATTGATAAACTTTGATAATTATTTTAAATGGCCAAGCTTAAATGATAGTAAAATTAGTCACGGTTACTGTCATGGTCTTTCATCCCAACTGGCTATACTCTCATCCGGGAAAGTAGTACCTTGCTGCTTAGATAGTTTTGGGATCATAGATCTTGGTAATATTGAGGATAAATCCTTAAAAGATATACTATTTTCACAAAAAGCTTTAAATATAAAAGATGGATTTAAAAAAAATATTGCAGTAGAGGAGTTATGTCAAAAATGTACCTATAAAAATAGGTTTAATTTGTTATAATTTCCAAATGAAAAAACAAAGATTAGCAGTAACATTTACAGGACCTTCAAATAGTGGAAAAACTACACTTATAGTTAAGCTCTCTACTTTACTTCAGAAAAAAGGGTATAAAGTTGCTATTATCAAACATGATCCAAAAGATAAAGCAATATTTGACAAAGAGGGAAAGGACAGCTATAAATTTACTAATACAGGTGCAGATGTAGCTGTTGTATCACCAAATAGAACTACTGTTTTTAAAAAAGAATCTTCATCAATTGATAATATTATATCAATGATGACAGATTTTGACTATTTATTGGTAGAGGGTTTAAAAACACTACCTCTTCCTAGAATATGTGTACAACGAGAATCAATAAATGAAAAATATTTTGAGGTTACAGATACTATTGCCAGTGATAATACAATAGACAAAACAAAACTGCCTGAAGGTATGACAACAATTGATCTAAATGATATTGAAGCCGTAATAAAATGGATAAACAAAAACGGTAAAAAAGTTTAAAAAGGATATATAATATGAATGAAATAATAGAATCTATAAAAAAATCTACACTAGAGATAAAACAAATAATTGAAAAAGGTGATACAGGTAAAAGTGAAGAACAAAACTCTACAGGGGACACACAATTAAAACTTGATATCGCCTCAGATGTAGTGATTGAAAAGAACTTTAAAGAGCTTTCTTGTGTAAAACAAATTGTAAGTGAAGAACAAGATAATATTGTAGATATTAACTCAAATGGTGAATATCTAATAGCATATGATCCACTTGATGGAAGCAGTCTTGTAGATGTTAACCTATCTGTTGGATCTATATACGGTATATATAAGAATGATTTTACAGGGAATAATATAGTTGCCTCTATCTATGTGGTATTTGGTCCAAAAGTTGAAATGGTTGTATGTGACGGATATAGTGTAAAATTATACCGATTAAACAATAATGAATTTAACTATATAAAAGATATTAAAATGGATCAAAAAGGTTTTCTTAACTCTCCTGGGTCTACTCAACAGTGTTGGTATAAGCACCATAAAGAGATGATAGAAGATATGTTCAATGACGGCTATATACTTACATACAGCGGAGGAATGGTTCCTGATCTTCACCATATACTACTAAAAGGCGGTGGTTTATTCTCATACCCAGGGGCTAGTGACAAACCAAAAGGTAAACTAAGACAGCTATTTGAGGTGTTCCCTTATGCACATGTTTTTGAAACTGCAGGAGGTAGTGCATCTGATGGAACAAGAAGAGTTTTAGAGATTGAAACTACACATATACATGATACAAGTCCATGTTTCTTTGGAAGCAATGATGAGATTAAAAGAGTTGAGTCAGTTTACAAAGCTCAATAATTATGGATAACACACAACAAGACAAGTGGGATATAGCATTAGATGCCCAACTTACAATTATAAAGCAGTGTCAAGAGCACAATAATATCAGTTCTTGTTTAGAATGTGATAAACTATTACAATGTGAAACAAGAGATAAATATGTTATAAATGTTTATGAAAGTATGAATAAAGGATCAGGCGGAGGCTTTGAATTTTAAATTCGGAAAATTGTATACTTTTAACGGGGTTTTATTAATTAATTATATCTTTTATATGATATAATTACTGAAATTTTAATTATCTATAGGAATATAAAATGACTGAAGTATTATCAAAAAGAATAGATTCTTTACCACCATTACCAAAAACTATTATTGATCTGGAAGAGTTTAAAAAATCTACAAATAAAGATCTTGATCAATTAGTAAAGATTGTAGAGCAAGACCCATTAATTGTAGCTACTCTTCTTAAAGTGTCAAACTCTGCAATGTTTGGTTTTAACAATAAAGTAGAAACTGCAAGCAGAGCTATTAACCTTCTTGGTATTAATTTTACTTTATCTATTGCTTTTGGAAGTGCAATTAAAAATGCCTTTTCTACAGATCTTAAAGCTTATGGTTCTACATCTGACGGTTTCTTAAGACTTGCGAACATATCATCAAACTTACTAAGTTCATGGCTTGGGAGAATAGACAATGAGCTTAAAGAAGAACTTGTACTACCTGCTTTCTTAATAGGAACTGGAAAATTTATACTATCTGGAATTGCTGGTGAAGAGAAGCAAGAAGATGAATTCTTATCAAAGCTTAGAGAAAATCCTCTTAATATGCCTAATCTTGAAAAAGAATACTTTAATGCAACATCTACACAGGTTACATCTTCTATCTTTAAACACTGGAATCTAAGTGATAAATTAGTAAATATCATTGGATACACTGACAACCTAGAAAACTGTCCTGACAACTACCTAAAAGAAGCTCAAATACTTCATGTAATAAAAACTATTTGTAATATTACTGATCCTTTAGCAGATCAATTTGCTCAAGCTGGTATAGAAAAAGCTGAAGATTTTGGATTAGATACAAGAATGTTGGAAAAAGCTATAGAAAAAATGCAAGACAGGCTTTTAGACGAATAGCCAATAAAAAGAGTTAAGAGCTTTATTTTATTAAAGCTCTTATTTTTTCTACTACTGATTTCAAATTATCATTTATTTCACTCTGACTCATAGCACCTTCAATTGTACCTTTTTTTACTTTTCCATTACAAATCTTAGATATTAGACCGTTGGTATCAACATAATAAACAAAATACTTTACGCTGTCGCTAGTTGGAACTTGTAGGAAATTTCTCATTGCACCATTCTTATCATATATCCAAGGTATGTGCTTATCTCCTTTAAGTTCCGTGTTCTTTTTATGAGCCTGCCACTTTTTTATAAACCAAGGTGCATCTGAGATATTTGATACTATTATAAACTGACCTGCATCTAATGAAAGCCTTTTTTCAAGTTCACCTGCCAATACTATTGACTCAAAATTACCGACATAGATTATAGAGTCAGGTTTTACTATACTCTTTGTGGTGAACTTTATATCATCATCAAAACCTATAAGTTCTACAGATTCAGGTAAATTATCTAACTTTATCTCACCTTTAGTTATGGTTTTAGGAGGCTCTCCCGTTAATAATGTCAACCCTACAAGAATAACAACACTTAAAAATACTAATTTTAATACCGACATAAATTTCATTTTATTTTTTCCTTTTAACTTCTCTTATAAAGAGTCTATCACAGGTTATATCATCATCTATAAAATCTTTGTTTACAATATGATCGACCAGCTTCTTAGATAAATATGGAGCTAATACAAAACCCCTGCCCCCAAGTCCATTTAGTACAAAAAGATTTTTATACCTTGTAAATCTATCCCTTGGAACATGCGTTCCTTTTTTCATATAGGGAAACTCTTCTAATGTTTTATTACTATCTATTAATTTACCTACAATTGGAAGATAGTCAACACTAGAAGCTCTTGCCCCACTATATGTATCCAAAACTTCAATATCTTTAAGATCAACTATTTGTGAAGCTTTTTGTAGTAGTTCATCTATATCTTTTTGAATATCTAAAGAGTTGCCAACATCCCTATGATGTGTAGCACCGATAGAAACCTTATATCTATTTTCTATATGGTAAGGAAAGCTTTTAGATATAGAACATTCCTTATGGTAATTATAATCAAGTTTTGTAGATGTGAGACTATCAATCCTTCTTCCCCATACACCTCTTATATTAAAATAGAACTCATCTATCAAATCAATATCAGCACCTGTAGTTAAAATAAGATTATTGGCAGTTATTTGGTCATTTAAAAGCCATTTGTCTTCTTTTAAAACAATATCATTTACCTCATATTCAAACTCAGTATATATGCCGTCATTTAAATTTAACATCATATTACATATTTTTGAACTATCTACCACGGATGCATCCTGAAAGAAATAACCATCATCTTTTTTCTTAAACTCAAAATCCATATAAGGGATATAAGTTTCAAACTTAGAGGCATCTATTGTATCTTTTGGTATTCGTACTGTGCCACATGATGATATAGCATCTGGAAAATTTTCATTATAAAGTTTTGTTGAATATTTTAAAGCTTCTGTTACAAGGTCTTTAAATCTATTTGGCTTACCAAGTAATGGTGACAGAAAAGCTCCTGCCGCCCCTGAAGCCCCAAAAGCTTCTTTTGGCTGTTTATCAATAATAAGTATATTATCTGAATATTTGCTAAGTTCGTAAGCTACACTACAGCCACCGATACCGGCTCCGATTATCACATAATCATAACTGTAGTTTTTTGACATCTATATAGTGATCTCTTTGATATCGGATATAGTTCGAAATGAATTATACACTATACCGATAAGGTTTTTTCTGTTTCTTCTTATCTTTTCATCTTCATGATTTACAAATACATTATCAAAGAAGCTGTCAAGCTCTGGTTTTAAAGCAAATAGAGCATCTAACTCTTCATCAAATGTTGTATAGGACTTAGATGTAATATCTTTGAACTTGCTATACAATACCTTCTCTTCTTCATCACTAAATAATGACTCATCTACTGTTAGTATATTATCCATCTCTAAGTCTTTAACAATATTTGCAACTCTTTTGAATGTTGCACTAATATTTTTAAATTCACTGCTCGAAGTTATTGGTTCAAGAGCTTCTATCTTTAACATAATATTTAAGATGTCATTTCTTCCTGTACTATTTAATACAGCCTTGATAATACTCGGATTTACTTTATTGTAAAGCTTATATAATCTTTCATTTAAGAACTCTACTAACTGCTCTTTATTTAGGTTGTTATAATTTTTTACAGTTCTATCAATTATACTGTTAATATCTAAATGTAGTTTATGTTCATAACAAATTTTAAAGATACCAGCTGCTGAACGCCTAAGAGCAAAAGGGTCTCTACTTCCCGTAGGCAGCATCCCTACACTAAACAGACCCATAAGATTATCAAGTTTATTAGATAAGGCAACAACACAACTGAAAGTATTTGAAGGAAGTTCACTATCTTCACCATTTGGAAGATATTGTTCTTTTATTGCTGTAGCTACAAGTTTATCTCTATTTTCTTTTTGTGCATAGTAATATCCCATAGTTCCTTGAAGTTCCGTAAACTCATAAACCATATCCGTAAGTAGATCTGCTTTACTTAGCATAACTGCTTCATTGATTAACTCTTTCTCGTCAGACATATCAAAATCATCGGCAATAAGAGAAGCTATATTAGCTTCTCTCTCACATTTATCATACATACTTCCTAGGTTCTCAACAAAACTTACTTTTTTTAAGCCTTCGTTTTGAAGTCCATTTTTAATATCATTGTTCCAGAAGAACATACCATCTGCAAGTCTTGGCCTTAGAACTTTTTCATTTCCTGCAACAATATGTGAAAAGTCTTTAGTATATGAATTAGATACAACTATAAACTTATTTGTGATCTTTCCATCTTTATATACGGCAAAATATCTTTGGTGCTCTTTCATCGAACCTATAATAACTTCATCAGGAAGTTCTAGGAACTCCTCATCAAAATTACCTAAAAGGGCAGTAGGATATTCTGTAATTGCGACAACTTCATCTAAAAGCTCTTCATCTATCTCAATTTTAAGGTCATTTTCTTTTTCTATAATAGACATTTGCTCAAGAATTGTTTTTCTTCTTTCAGCAGGGTAAAGAACTACACCATGCTTATCAAGCTTACAGAAATAATCACCGGCAAAATCAAAATCAAACGGTTCATAAGATACCATTCTATGACCAAAACTTGATCTAGATGATTCTACTCCAAACAGTTCACCTGAAACTACATCATCTCCAAGAACTATACTAAGTCCTCTTATTGGTCTAATAAAGCTGTCTGATCTGCTTCCCCATCTCATAGATTTACCAAAATTAAGTTTTGAAATAAATTCATTTACCATATCATTTAAAAGATCACTGGAATTTTTACCAGCTACAGTTTTTTTATGATAAAGGAACTCATCATTACCTTTTTTCTCAACTTGCAGATCTTTTGGATCGATACCGCATTTTTTTGCAAAACCTATAGCAGCTGGAGTTAATTCTCCATCTTTATAAGCTATTCTTAAAGGTGCACCCCACTGTTCTACCTCTTTGTCATCTTGGGAAAGTTTAAATTCTCTATGCCAAAAAACTAATCTTCTTGGTGTATAATAAAAACTAAACTCACATAATAGATCGTTATCCTGTAATATATCTGACCACTTTTTTTCTATATTAGGAAGTTCTTTTAAAAATGGAATTGCCGGTAACTCTTCTACTACGATCTCTACTAATAACGGTTTAATCATCTTGCTGCTGTCCCTTTGATTGATTTTCTTCTTTTGTGTTTGATTTTTCAAGCTTTTGTTTATGTTTTTCTACCTGAGTTTCGTTCATACCTCTTATAAATATAAACAGGATGAATATAAATCCACCCCAAACAATTATGTCCAATATCTCTTTCATCTATATCTCATTTTTATTATATAATAGTTGCGATTATACTCAAAAAGTACTTTTAAGCTTATAAGAGAAGTTTTTTGAACACTACACCGTCAATATTTTTTAAGGCATACTGTTCTATCTCATCTTCTGATTCTACAATTGCCAATATCTTTGAATCAAAAAGATAGTTTTCTGCACATTTTTGAGTATCTCCCAGGATAGAAGATACAGGCAGTATATATTTTGCTTTTAAAGCATTTGCATATATTGATTCTTTCAAAGAGGATATATTAACGGCATATTGTATCTCATTTTGAGCACAGTAACTCATCAATTTTTTATCATACTCAAAACAAAGCGTTGAGTTTGACTTTGTATTTTTAATGTCATCAATTGTTTTAATTGACTCTATTGGCTCATATGGTATAAATTCATCACCTAAAATGATCATGTAAAATTCCTTTTAACCTTTTAAACACTCTTTAGAACAATAGTATTTACCATTACTCAGTATTGCATCATCTTTTGATGTATATGTTCCACACTTAGGACACTCTACAAGAGTATCTGTTATTTGATCATACTTTGTATCTTTAATATTTTTTTCTCTATTCTTCTTAAAAAATACAATATAAACTAAAAATAATACGGCACCAACCGCCAAAACTTTAAATATCATCTTAAAATAAACCTTTTCTTTTCATATATAAATAATTTCTGTGATCGCCTCTTTTTATAACTTCATAATTATCAAGTTTAGCATCTGAAACTTCCTCTTCACATAAACTTCCTTTGTAAAAAAGGTATTCAGTATCATTACCGCTTATATTATTAGTCAAACTCAATAAAAAAGAGGTGTTAGTAACAGCCCTGCTTGTAATTATATCAAAACTAGAAGGAGGCATATTCTCAACTCTGTTTTGAACAACTTCTACATTAGGTAACTTCAAAGCATTTTTAACAAAATTTAAAAATGCCACCCTTTTAGCTTTTGGTTCAACTAAAGAGATTTTAGCCTCAGGTCTGGCAATTGCTAAGATCATCCCAGGATACCCTGCCCCAGTTCCAATATCTGCTAATGTATCAAAACTGTTCATAAACTTTAAAGGATAAATACTATCTAATATATTCTCTTCTATCTGTTCTTTTGTTAATTGTGCTGTTAAACTGTGTACGGCACCCCATTGTTGCAAAAGAGATATAAACTGATCACATCTTACATAGAACTGTTCATCAAATTCAAGCCCTATATTTTTTAATTTTTTACTTAACACTTTGAGATCCTCTTATAAAAGATGTTCCATCTTCTCTTTTTTGACTTGTAAATAGTTTTTATTTTTATCAGTGACACCAACTTGTACAGGTATTCTATCAACTATTTTAGCTTTTGTACCTTTTAGCTTGGCAGGATTGTTTGTCATAAGTTTTATCTCTTTTATCTTAAAATATTCTAATATAAAATCAACTATATCATAAGTTCTTTGATCACTTCCAAATCCTAGTTGATGATTTGCTTCAACCGTATCAAACCCTTTATCTTGAAGATTATAAGCATTTACTTTGTTTAAGAGTCCTATATCTCGTCCCTCTTGTCGTAAGTATATTACCATGCCACCATTTTTTGATATATAATCCAACGCATAGTTTAATTGTGCCTGACAGTCACACTTTATACTTCCTATAGCATCACCGGTTAGACATTCACTGTGTATTCGTACAACAGGTGAAGGATCAAGATCTTTAGTATAAATCACAAGATGCTCTTTAATACCCTCTTTAAATGATCGTATTAAAAAATCCCCATGTGTAGTTGGAAGGTTTGCTACTTCAGATACTTCTATATTCATAATATCAATAATTCCTAGTTCTATAAATTAGTTTGGATTATATCTAAATAGATTTAAAACAATTTAATTTCATTAAAATATCAATGAATTTAAGCGGATATAGTAAATCTACCGAACTAAAAAGTTCTTTAGTATAATGTTTTGGTTATTTAATATTAACAATAGGTAAACTAATAGTAAATATTGCTCCATCTTTACCATTTACAACATCTATATCACCGTCCATATGATTTCTAATAATATCAAAGCTCATATGAAGCCCAAGTCCTGTACCATCATCACCTTTTGTTGTAAAATATTGATCAAATATTTTATTTATGATACTCTCTTGAATACCACCGGCATTATCCTCTATGGTTATATGTACCATATCGTTTTTTACATAACTATCTAAAATAATCATCCCATTTTTTATATTATTGGCTAAAAGTGCATCTTTTGCATTAGTTATTATATTTATAAATACTTGAAGCACTTCATCTGCAATTACATTGATAGTTATACCTTTTCTACAGTTTTTATTTCTTATATTAATGTTATTGTCAAGCAAACTTGGTTTTATGATCTCCATAGTGTATTCTATAATACTATTTAAACTATGTTTTTTTAATACTTTATCACCTTTTATAAATTCTCTAAATGTAGTGATCGTGTCAGCAAGATATTTTACATTGGTAAGAATACTATTTGTTGTTTCTTCAAAATAATCATCTGTTAATATATCAAGGTCCTTTTGTACCTGAATAGATGTCATAGCAACACTGATTCCATTTAAAGGTTGTCTCCACTGATGTGCAATATTTCCAAGCATATCACCCATTTGAGCCATTTTTCTTTGTTCTGTGAGCATAGTTTCTTGTCTTTTTAATATCTCCTGCTCTCTTTTTATACTTTTTGTCAAGTCATCGTTTAAAGTACTCAATTCATTTGAAGTTACATTTATCAGATGAGATAAAGCTTTAGATGACAAAGTATGTAAATCAAGATGCGATGACTCTTCAACTATATCTTTCACAGATATATTATCTGTTTCACTTAATGCAAGAACTGTCATAGTTTGATTCATTAATTCTACAGATGATTTATTACAATTTGTAAAGAATTCACCATAGGTAAAAAAGCCCGCCGTATCAGCTATTTTACTAAAAGGTTCAATCTCATTAGAAGCTAAATGATTCATAAATCTTCTTCTTGCCATGCAAGAATATATAAAAATAGACTCAACAGGTATATCTTTTAACTTATTTGGTATATCTATTGAACTGTTTAATATTAGTTCATTATTACCGTAACCAAATCTTACCTTATCTCCATTATGGATATCTCCTGCAAATCTTAAAGCACCTTCACTACCGACACCTGTAACAGCCCTTGCAATGTTAATACCGTCTCTTTGAATAATTAAAGGAAATTCTATACCAATAACAGGGAGCTTTGCAGCTACATCATCACCAAGGTAATACTTGTAAGTATCATAAGCAGACATTTTATCAATTGTATATACAATATTATCTTTTGACGATGTAATGTTAAGTTCTTTCCCTATTGGCTCCCAATTAAAATTATAATCAGTAAAAACATTTAGTTGTCCGTTTAGACTAACAGCAACTGCACCTTTTGTTATAATCTCATCTTTTGTAAAAACAAATGTTTCCACAAAAGATGAATTATCTCCTGAAAGACCACCTGATATAACTACATCTTTATTTTCTTGTTTCAGTCCCAATAAAAATTGTTCACCGTCTATATTTAATCCATCTGCAAAAGATATTACAACTTTCGTATCATTTTGAATTATTTTTTCTGACAATTTGATCCCAAGATCCCTAGAACTCAAGTTTTTATCATTTATATAATTACATTTGCATTTTACATTTTGGAATTTAGTTATACTGATTACTGTTTTTGTGATTGAAACTTTATCTTGAAGAATTTCACCGTCTGTAGTAGAACCGATTATTACGGCATTTGGGATCAAAGAGTTTATATCTTTTAACATTGCAGATATAAACTCTTTATTTATTACACCTGTAAATATTTGTATAAATAATTCATCATTGGTATCAAACCCCTCTTCTTTAAAGAAGTCCTCTAATAAATCTATGGAATTATAATATGTATTTACAGTTTTCATTGATTACAAATAATCTTTATCTTGCATCTTTAATTGCGTTTAGTACCTCTTCATAATCTGGTTCATCAGTTACCTCAGGAACAACCTGCTTATAAGTTATCTCACCACTTCTGTTTATGACAAAGATAGTTCTTGCTAATAATCCTTTTAGTTTATTATCTACCATAAGTACACCGTAAGATTTACCAAACTCTTTATCTACATAGTCACTTCCAACTTCTAGATTATCTATACCTTCTGTTGTACAAAACTTCGAAGAAGCAAAAGGCAAGTCCATAGACACAACAGTAGTCATACATATATCAAGATTACCAACCTCTTGATTGAACCTTCTAGTCTCAGCTGCACAAGTTGAAGTATCTAAAGAAGGTACAGATATAATTAACTGAACCTTATCGTTTGCTCCACCAACCTCTATATCTTCTAGGTCTGCACTTACTATTGTAACTACAGGCGCCATATCTCCAACTTGAAGGTCGTTGCCTTCCAATGTTACATCAGTACCTTTAAATTTTGTCATCTCCATATCATACTCCTTTATTTTAAGATTAAACTATTAAGAAACCAAATCCTTGATCTTAACTTTTAGTTGATCAACGGTAAACCCAAACTTCTCAAATAATTTATTTGCAGGTCCACTTTCTCCAAATGATTCCATACCAATCACATGATCTGCAAATTTGTAGTATTCCATAGCAGTAGCAGCTTCAATTGCAACAACTGTTGTATTTGGATCAATAATTGTATCTATATATTCTTTAGATTGTTCACAAAGAAGATCAAAACATGGTACAGATACAATATTTGCATTTATCCCAAAATCAGATTCTAAGAAACATGCAGTTTGAAGTGCCAACATAACTTCACTACCAGAAGCCATTAAAGTCACTTTTGCATTATCTCTTTTTGTTAATAAATACCCACCGTTACTAACTTCACCATGTGCCTTTTCAGGCTTAAGTGTTTTAAGCTTTTGTCTTGATGTTACAAATGCAGTAGGTGCATTCATAGTTAAAGCCTTCTTCCAACATTCAATATTTTCAGTAGCATCAGCAGGTCTAAAAGTATAGAAGTTAGGCATAGCTCTAAACTGACTTAATTGTTCAACAGGCTGATGTGTAGCACCATCTTCACCAACACCGATAGAGTCATGACTCCAGATAAAATGTTGAGAAATATTTGAAAGTGCAGCAACTCTAGCTGCCGGTTTTAAATAGTCTGAGAATATAAAGAATGTTGCAGTATATACTTTAAATAAACCATAAAGATTCATCGCATTTGAAATTGCAGCCATAGAGTGTTCTTTTATTCCAAAGTGCAGATTCCTACCTTTTGGAAAATCTCCAAGACCTAAAAGCTCAGTTTTATTTGAAGGTGCAAGGTCTGCAGATCCACCTATGAAGCTTGGTACTGCTTTAGCAATTGCATTTAATATCTTATGGTTTGAATCTCTAGTTGCTATCTCTGCAGTTTCACTAAAGTCAGGATATTCAACTTTTGAATAATCAGGATTTAAAAGTGCAGTTAATGTTTCATTTTGCTCACTTAAAGGAAGATCTTTTTTAACTAATTTATCCCATGCTTTACTTAAAAGTGCACCTGACTCAGTTTTATCAAAAGCTTCTTTCACTTCACATGGAACTACAAAAGATGCTTCTGGGTCAAATCCTGCATTTTTCTTTGAAGATTTAAGCTCTTCGTCACCTAAAGGTGCACCGTGTGTTTTGTGTGAACCTTCCATAGTAGCAGCACCTTTTCCGATTGCTGTTTTTGCTATGATTATTGTTGGTTTGTCACTATTTTTAGAATCTACTAGAGCACTGTCTATCTCTTCAAAATCATGTCCGTCAATTGTGATAACATTAAAATTAATAGCTTCAAATCTTTTTGCTACATCTTCACTCCATGCAATTGATATATCACCCTCAATAGTTATATCATTACTGTCGTATATAAGAGTAAAGTTTGATATACCCTGATGACCTAAAGTTGCACATGCTTCATATGAGATACCCTCTTGAAGATCTCCATCACCACATAAACAATAAACATGATGATCAATAATTTCAGCAGTCTCAGAGTTTACACAGTACTTTGCATACTCACTTGCCATAGCAAAACCTACAGCATTTGCAACACCCTGCCCTAAAGGACCAGTTGTGATCTCTACACCACTTGTATGTCCATACTCAGGGTGACCAGGAGTTTTACTTCCAACTTGTCTAAAATCTTTAAGATCGTTTATATTTACATCAAATCCCCATAAATGCAATAAAGAATAAACCAAACTACTGGCATGACCACCTGAGAATACAAGTCTATCTCTATTTAGCCATGTAGGGTTTTTAGGATCAAGTTTAAGGTGTTTACTTAATACTGTTGCAATATCAGCAAGTCCCATAGGCGCACCTGGGTGTCCGCTATTTGCTTGTTGTACCATATCTGCTGCTAAAAATCTAATCGTATCTGCTTGTTTTTGTAAAAGTTGTTGTGACAATTTTATTTCCTATATTGTGTTTTTTATTATTTTACCTAAAATTTGGTAAATATTTTATTGGTCAAAATCTTTATTTCTGAATTTTTTCCTAATATATAAAAATTCCTGCATATGTTCATTGAAAATATCAACAATCTCTGGATCAAAGTGTTTCCCTTTTTGATCATTTATAAAATTAATAATATCAGGTAAAGGCCAACCTTTTTTATAACTTCTATCTTCCCCTAAAGCATCAAATACATCAGCAAGTGCTGTTATTCTAGAATAGATATGTATCTCTTCCTCTTTTATTCCTTTTGGATAACCTGAACCATCCCATTTTTCGTGGTGTTCATATGCAATTTGTGAAGCTGTTTTTACTATTTTATTTTTTGAACCATTCAGCATATGATAACCAACTGTAGTATGTGACTTCATTATCTCAAATTCTACATCAGTAAGTTTTCCAGCTTTATGTAAAATATCATCAGGGATTCCTACTTTACCAATATCATGTAAAGCACTAGCACTATATAACAGATCTATATCGTCTTTATCTATACCTAAATGTGTAGCTATAATTTTACAGTACTCAGCTACCCTTCTTACATGATACCCAGTCTCCTCACTTCTAGTTTCTGCTATCATACCCATTCTTGTAAGGATCTCTTCTTGGGTATTTTTAAGTTCAAGGTTTAGCTCGACTATATCAGTAATATCTTTTCTAATAGCTATATATTCAGAAATTTCATTGTTTTTATCCATTATAGGCAGAATTGTAGTATCAACATAATAGAACGAACCATCTTTTTTTCTATTCTTTACTTGTCCATTCCATACTTGTTTACTCTTAATAGTGTCCCATAGATTTTCAAATATTTTTTTAGGTAGGTCTTTACTTCTTACGATATTGTGAGGTTTACCTATTAACTCTTCCCTTGTGTACTGGGATGCTTTACAAAACTCATCATTCACATAAGTGATATTACCTTTTAAGTCAGTTTTAGAAACTATATTTGTTATATCGATTGCATCTTTATATTGATGAAAAAGTTTTTCAGTATCTTCTAAAGTACTTTCCGTTTTCATTTGATTTAATATCAATCTCATTGAATACATCATAATTACAATTATTGAGAAGATTGTCATTATTGTAGTAATAGCAATAAAATTTTTCTGACTTTTCATATCACTATGAAATTGATCAGTAAGATCATCAAAACCTTTTGTTTTCATTTTACTTATCATTTTAAAATACATTCTACTCTTTACAGCAAGTGGAGTAGCATCAACTTTATAGTCTTTATACATTTTGTATTTTTCTTCATTTGTAGCATTTTTTAATGAAAGCATCTTTGATAATGCATCATCTACAAAAGCTAATGTTGACTTTTTAGATAAACTTAAAACCAATAATTTACTTTTATCGTCAAAAGTATCTTTAATACTATCTTCTAATTGATCATAATTATATTTTATTATATCTATACTATTTTTCAATTTATTAATATTATTATCATATTCATTTCCAAGCATAATATCTCTAGTAGATCTACTTATATAATTCACCTCTTTATTAATAAGTAATATAGCTGTCTTACCCTTGACAGCTTTATCTTTATAGGCTATAAAAGAATCATCAAGTTTTTTTGCAGTATGAATAATAAACTGTGAAGCTACAAATACAGTCACTACTATAATAGAGGTTATAATATATATTTTTTGTTTTATGTTCAAATCTTATCCAAAATTATTTTTTTATTATTCTAATATAATATTACTTATAAAACTTAATATTTTTATTAGAAAGTGGAAATTTATAACATAACGGGTAAAATACTAAAAAACAAAGGGTACCTATGAACTTAAAAGATAAATTAAAAGCTGATTTAAAAGAAGCTATGAGAGCTAAAGAGATAACAAAAAGAGATTCTATCAGATCTATAAATACAATGATAAAACAAATTGAAGTTGATCAAAGGATAGAACTAAAAGATGAAGATATTGTAAAACTTATCCAAAAAGGTATAAAACAAAGAGAAGAAGCTATCTCTCAATACAAAGATGCCAAAAGAGATGATCTTGTTGAAAATGAACAAAATCAAATAGATATATTTAATCTTTATCTTCCAAAACAATTATCAGATTCAGAACTTGAAGGAATTTTAAAAACAATTATTACAGAAGTTGGTGCAACATCTATGAAAGATATGGGAAAGATAATGAATCCTGCAAAAGAAAAAATCGGCGGTTCTGCAGATGGTAAGAGGATTAATGAAACAGTAAAAAAACTACTTACTGAACAATAAACTACAAAAGATCTTTTACTTCCCTAAAAGATCTTTTAACTGAACAAAACTATTCAATATAGATGCATTGATATAGTAAACATCCACAGCATCTTGCAACACAAACACATGTTCTTTCCAATTTACAAGATCATCCATAATAGCAACTATAAACTTTGATGCCATCTCTTTTCTTTCAACTTCGTTAAAATCTGTTTCTTTCAACAATTCCACAAGCCCATAAAGAACCTTGCTTAGTTCTTCAAACTCCGTAAATGTATATAAAAATCTATTGTATTTTTCAAGAAGATATACAATATCATCCAATTTGTCTTCAATCTTACTTTCAAAAAGTAGAAAAGCGATAAGTGCATCTAACTCCTCTTCAAGGTCTATAAGGTCTTCAGTATCAAGTTCGTTTTCACTATAGCCTTCTAAAAACTCCATAGCAGTAACTTTTTTATGAGAATCATTAAAAGCATCCATTAACTCTTTACTGTGTTCTATACCATTTTTATCTTCTTCTTCATCAAAATCCATAAAGTCATCTGAATCATCATCAAAATCCATAAACTCTTCTGAATCATCATCAAAGTCCATAAACTCGTCATCTTGCTCTTCATTTGAATCTGGCAGTTCTTTTTGCTCTTCTTTTTTATCGTTGAAACCTTCTAAAAAAGTTTCTAATGAGTACTCTATCTCTTTGTTGTCATAAGGTTGATATATATATTTGTAAACACCAAGTTTTAATGCTTTAAATCTATACTCTTTGTCATTAAGATTTGTAACACCGATAATTTGAGGCAATTCTATATTCATAATCCTCAATTGTCCTAGCATCTTAAGTGCATCTAACTTACAAGAAGCAATATTTACATATGCAAGATCAATTTTATTATCACTCAATATTTTAACTGCATCAGTACAGTTTTCAGCTTCAAAATAATTACAATCAATACCAACTTTTTTTAAATACTCCGTGGAATCTTGACGAATTATTTTATTATGCAAAGGATTACTATCTACTAATAAAATATTTAACATATATCAGACAGCCAACTTTAGGTTTTCAAAAAATTTTTCATTAAATTCATCCTCTACAGTTATCTGTTTTTCAGTAGATAAACAAAATAGTATCTGCATAATTGAAGGGTGTATATCATTTGAAGTTACAACTATTTCATCACAATCTTTCGAAAGCTTCAACAACTCTTCATAATTTTCATATTCTAATTTATCCTCTAAAATAAGTACATTTTCTTCTAGCTTCATTATCTATCCTTCTATTATCTTATTCTAAGAACTCTTTTTATGGCCGTAATAACTTTATTACTTGTAAAGGGCTTAGTTATCCAACCGGTAAGTCCTACTGCTTTACCTTTGGCTTTCATTTCAGGTGAATTTTCAGTAGTCAATGCCAATATAGGTTTTATTTTTGTAGATGGAACTGACTTTAAAAACTTTGCAAGATCAAGACCATTCATCTCAGGCATATTTATATCCGTTATACACATATCATAAACCATACCATTTTTAACATCCTCTACAAGTTCCAAAGGATTTGTGTAAGATATTCTTTCTATTTCTCCTGCTTTTTCAAGATCCTCCATAGCCATCTCTAAAGAAAGATGTACTGTCTGAGAATCATCTACAACGACAACTTTTTTTGCCATAATTAGTCTCCTTGAATTTTATTTAATATATAAGTACTTAAGATATCATAATCTATAGCACCTCTAGCTTTTGGTTCACTTTTACATAAAGGAATACCATCAACAAATGCTTTTGCAAGCTTTATATCTCTTCTTATTGAGGGTAAAATTTTATCCTTCCCTATACTCAATTCTAACTTGTCCAATATTTCTGTATGTTCTATCATACTTTTATTGTACATTGTAGGTACTACACCTAAAAGTTCTATATCAGATTTTACACTAATAGAGTTTTTATAAAAAATTCTTAAAAACTGTAAAACACCCACTAAGCTTAAATACTCACACTGCATTGGTACAAGTGCATAGTCACTTACTTTTAGAGCATTTTTCAAAAGTATATCTGATGTTGGAGGTGTATCTATAATACAAAAATCATAATCTTTTTTCTGTTTTATTTTTCTAAAAAGCTTTTTAAGTTTAGCTGATTCACTTGCAAGTTCAGATATATCAAAATTCACATGTGCAGGTATAAAATCCAAAGTAGGTACTGCCGTATTTTGAACAGCATTTTTATAAAACTTACCCATTTTCAGCATATCATGAATTCCAAGTACAAAATGGTCATTCACACCAAGACCAGTTTGAAGATGTCCTTGTGTATCCAAATCAATTAAAAGGACCTCATAACCTTTTGAAGCAATATTAAAAGCAAGGTTTACAGATGTTGTGGTCTTACCAACCCCGCCTTTTCTATTAGTAACTAAAATTGTTTTCAAAAATAACCCCCTCTAATACTTTTGGTAAACCAACGATTTACCCATTCTTTGAGTTTTAAAAAGTGAACTTATACGACTCATTTTGTCTGCATGACCTAAGAAAATATATCCATCATTATTTAAAAGATCATAAAAAGTGACACCAACTTCTCTTCTGCTTTCATCGTCAAAGTATATCAACATATTTCTTGAAAAAATTATGTCAAACTTCCCAAGTAGTCTTACTTGTGATTTATCCATAATATTAACTATTTTAAAATTAACTGCACCTTTTATCATTGGTGCTATCTCAAAACCTTTTTCAGTTATGTTAAAATATTCTTTTAAAAGATGATTTGGTATAAATTGAACACTTCGTTTATTATAAATACCTTTTTTTGCTTTTTTTATTACCGTACTATCTATATCAATTGCAACAATCTCTATATCTCTTTTATTGATAATTTCAGCTTCGTCCAAAATATTTAAAACCATTGTATAAGGTTCTTCCCCTGTAGATGAAGGTGCACAAAGTATTCTAATTATATCATCTTTAGCTTTATTTCTATCAATTTGAGGAAGAACTATATCAATTAATGATTCAAAATGGTGCTTTTCTCGGTAGAAATAAGTTTCATTCACTGTTATCAAATTAATAACTTCTTGAATTATTGCTTGACTCTTTCCAAACCTAATAGTATGAAAAAAAGATCTAAAATTTTCATATCCGTGTTCATCCAAATAAGGTGTTAGTTTTTTAATAAAAGAATCCTGTTTTTTATCATCTATAAAAATACCGGTCTTTCTATAAATATAATCTCGTATCTTTATAAACTCTTTATAATTAATCATAAATTAACCTTTGATCTTCTCACATGCCAAGTCTATACCAAAAGCTACATAAGGCTCTTGTGAAAACTTTTCTTTTAATAATAAAAGTTCTTCTATATCCTCTAACTCACCAATCTCACCTAAGTAATCAACAGCTGTCATAATGACATTAATATTCTTTTCATCTTCTATAAGCTCTAAAAGCATATCTCTGGAATCTTCATAATTAACATCACCTAATATATTTACAGCAAATATTCGAATATCTTTATCTTCATTGTGAAGAAGTTTTGATATAAAAGGTTTTGCAGTTTCACCGTACTCTTGTAGAAAAGTTATCGCTTTATTTCTAAGATATGCATTAGATGATTGTAACATTTTGAAAATATTATCATAATCCTCCGCCCTTTTAGGTTTGGTTGTAAAGCTTGAAAAAGCATGATCTATAAGAGGATGATCTATAAGAGGATGATCTAAATTATCCTGATTTGAATACTTACTTAACAGTATATCTAGAACATAACTTATCTCCTGATGTCCCAAAATATAGTTCAGAGCATCAAATCTTACCTCTTCGATCTCATCATTATTTTCAAATGCATCTTTAGCATCTAAAAAAGTTCTGAATGTTCTTGTATACTCTTCTACATTGCTCTTAACAAAAGCCATTATTTACCTCCAAACTTCAATATCTCTTTTAATATTTCAGGAAAAGGGAGAACTTTAACTGTTCCACCTTTTTCATATGCTGCCCTTGGCATACCGTAAATTGTCGCAGTTTCTTTTGATTCTGCAATTGTGTATGCACCTTTATTTTTTAGCTCAACCATACCTAATGCACCGTCATCACCAATACCTGTAAGTTCAATAGCTAATATATTCTCACATTTCATTGTTTTTGAAGCAGAAAAAAACATCTCACCTACAGAAGGAGTAAAAAACAATTTTTTAGTATTCGAGCCTAATTTTACACTTACAAGTCCTGAAGCCTTTTTTGAAAAGACCATATGGTATCCACCTTTACCTATTATAAGTTTTCCTGCAGTTAAAGGTTCATTGTTCTTGGCTTCTACAACATTCAAATTAGAAATATCATTAAGTCTTGTTGCAAACTTCTCAGTAAAAAGCTCCGGCATATGCTGTACCACACAAATAGGATATGGATAATCAGCAGGCATTGTCGTAGCAATCTTTTCGATTAAACCAGGACCCCCTGTTGAAGATCCTACCAAAACAAACTTTTCAGCTTTTTGCGATGATGAAACAATTTTTTTAACTTTCTTTTTTCCAAGTCCCGTTTTCGTTACATTACCCGCTTTTCTAATAACAAGTCTATTTTTTGATATATTAGTTGCTGCTGTTACTTTTCTAATAATCTCATCACCTGATTCTTTTACTTTTAAAGTAATAGTCCCAGGCTTCCCTACAAAATCAACCGCACCGTAATCAAGAGCTTCAAATGTAATATCAGCATCCCCTTGTGTTAGAGAACTTACCATAACAATAGGTGTGGGTTTTTTCTTCATTATCGTTTTTACTGCACTTAAACCATCCATAACCGGCATATTTATATCCATAGTTATTGCATCAAAATCTGATTCAAAAGTTTTTTCAACAGCTTCTTGACCGTTTTTTGCATAATCTACCTCAAAAGAGGCAGAAGTAAGCAGCTTGCCAAGTTCTCTTCTTATAAGTGCAGAATCATCAACGATTAGTATTTTTTTAGCCATCAACTCTCTTTATATGTGAATATCATTTATAATTGTTGCTATTTTACCGTCTTCAAGTTCTATTGCACAATCAAATTGAACGATCTCACCCTCTTCTACTTGACTTAACTTTTGTTTTTGTTCATCTTTTATAGTTATAATATCAATAACATCATCCACAAGAATATTAACTGTATCACCTTTACTTGTATTAAATGCAACAATTCTCTGAATTGAGTTTGTCCAAAGGTCAATATCTTTGTTTAACATCTCCAGATTATTAATAACTATATCATAATGGTTATGAATCTCCGTTCTTATTATACCTACGGCTTTTTCCTTATCTGTAAGTGCAGTATCTATTACAACTCTACCTTTTTGGTGAAGATGTTTATGATGAGGATTGATCTCCCTTTTTATCTTATCCATAAATGTATCATCACATTTTAAACATGTAAGAATATCATCAAGCCATTTCCCTAAAGGACAAGCATGTGGGTCAAGTGTTTTTGTGAAATCTTTATCTTGATTTACAGACTCTTCTAACTCTTTTATCCAATCTGCATGTCCTTGTTTAATACTTGCGATAAACTCTTGAAGCTCTTCGCTCATCTCTTTATAGTGCATCATCTTTCTTAAACTTACAACAGTACCTATATGACCTCTTATGTTCATAACACCAAGGATATATTCTGCTACTTCAGGTATCTCCGTTATATCCTTAGGTCTTAGTATCTCTATAATACTCTCAACATCTATTGCAAAATATTTGTCTTTAACTACTAATAATAAATACTCCATCTCTTATCCTTGTTGTAATTCATCTGCTGAAACTGCTAGATCTTCAATATAATCACCCATCTCTGCTATTGTGTCATTTATAAGTGATGCCGCATGTTTTGATTCTTCAGTATTTTGAAGTGACTGCTGTGCTGCACCTAGTATTTGAGTACTTGCTGTTAATGCTTCTTCAATAGAACACTTATTTTTTTCGTTTGCTATTTTTAAACCGTTAAAAGCTTCTATTATTTTTTCTACATTTGTTATAGCTCTTGAAGCTTCATCTTTTAACATATTTACAGTAATAAGCTCTTGTTCTTGATTGTTCATAGTTGTTTCCCAGATAGTATCAATATTTTCTATCTCTTCATCAAGGCTGTCCATAACATCCTGAACCTTATCCATATTATTCCCGGCATCCTGTGCAAGACTTCTGATATCTCCACTTACAACGGCAAAACCTTTACCGCTTTCACCTGCACGAGCTGCTTCTACACTACCGCTTACTGCCAGCATTGTAGTTTGAGCATTTGTATTTACAATTTTTACAAGTGTCTTATTGATCTTATTTGCTTCTTTGTCAACAAGTCTCATCTGCTTACTTGTAACTTTACCCTCAACAACACTCTCATCTGTAAATTTATGAGTTTCATGGAGTTCTGATTCAACATCTTTTAAATATTTCGCTGTTTTATCAAGGAAATCAATAACCTCTAAAGTATTATCTAAAAGTTCATTTTGTATATCCAATGAATCTTCTGCAAATTTTTGATTTACACTAGATTCTTCAGAAGTTATCTGTGCTGCTCCTTCTATTTGTTCTAAAGCAATTACCGACTGCTGCATAGATTTTTGTATCTCTTCAACTACACTTATAAGCTCTTCAGCCGCCGTAGAAATCTCTTCAGCATCTTTTGAGGCATCTGTTGAGTTCTTTAGCTCTTCTGCAAGTTCAGACAATCCACTTGCCGCTTCTTCTGATTCATGAAGTGCATTAACCTGCATCTCTATAGAGTTTGTGATCTGTGCAACGGCACTTGCACTCTCCTCTGCCGCACTTGCAATAGATTCACTACCTTTATTGAACTCCTGTGCTTTATCTGCAAGATCTTCAAACTTTTTTACACTTGAAATTATTATATCAATGGCAGTTTGGATACTTTCCATAGAACCTTGAATGTTTTTGGTAATAGATTCGCCAAGGTCTGAAGAGTTGATAATAAGTGAAGCAACTGTTTGAATATTGTTCTCAACTTTTTCAATAGATTCTTGAATATTGCTAACAACTTCTCTTATCACATCTGCATATGTTGTAGATACAGCAGCAAGCTCTCTTGTCTCAGCTGCAACAACTGCAAAACCTTTACCCTGCTCTTTTGCTTTTGCTGCTTCAATTGCCGCATTTAATGCAAGTAGATTTGTCTGGTCTGCAATCTTTGCGATCAAACCAACTGCCTGACCGATATTGTCACTGGCTTTTTTCATATCTGCACTTTTTTCTTGTACATTTGTAACAGTTTGTGAAGCTAGCTGCATTCTATTTGCAGTTTCTATAACTTTCTCGCCACCCTCTTCAACAACAACTTTTGTTGATGAAGCCAAAGCAACAGATTCATTTAACTCTCTCATTGTTTTTTGAATAGATTGATTTAGCTGAGTAACAACTTTTAAACTTTGCTCAGATGCACCTGCGTTTTGTTCACTGGCAGCTGCTATTTGTTCCATAGCACTTTTTAACTCTTCAATAGCACTAACGCTCTCTTGAGCTTTTCTTAAAATTTCTGTTGATACACCGTCTATAGCTTCAGATATCTGCTGTTGCTTTGCCAATGTTCTGTTTCTTTTTTTATTTACCACATCACTTCTTTTTGATTTTACTCCACCAATATTAGATGATGCGGTATTATGTTCTACGAAAGCCATTACTTTTTCTCCTTTTGATTTATAAGTTTAACTGGATTAATTACAAATAAAACTTCACCGTTTCCTAAAAGTGAAGTACCTGAAATGAACGGATGATCTTTAAAGTTTGATGATAGAGGTTTTTGAATTATATCTAACTGATTTACAAACTCATCAACCACATAACCAAATTTATTTTCTGATGTTTCAATAATCAATAACGATATATTCTCTTTTTGATCAACATCTTTTGAAAGAAGATTATAATTAAATATTAACGGTATAAGGTTACCTCTTAGTTTCAACATTGGTTTTTTATTTACATACTCTATCTCTTCTTTTGGTATTTGAACAGTTTCACTTATTGTATCCATTGCAAGAGCATAATTAACATCTCCTAGTTTCACATGGAATACATTTGTAAGCGCAACGCTCATTGGAAGCTCCAGTACCAATGTAGTACCCACACCAACTTCACTTTTTAAAGATATCTTACCTCCAACATCATCGATACTTTGTCTAACTACATCCATACCTACACCACGACCTGAAAGCTCACTTATTTTTTCCATAGTCGATACACCTGGATGAAATACTAGCATAAGCTTCTCTTCCCGACTCATCTCATCAAGCTGATCTGGATCTACCATCTTTTTATCAAGAGCCTTATGAACAACCTTATCTACATCTATACCTCTACCGTCATCCTCTATAGTGATATATACTTTATCCCCTAATGATTGTGCAGAAATAGAGATATTACCTTCAGGGTCTTTACCGTTCTCTTCTCTCTCTTCTGGCGTTTCTATACCATGATCTAATGAGTTTCTAATTATATGAATAAGCGGATCTGCTAATTTTTCAATAATTGTTTTGTCAAGTTTTGTTTCTCCACCCTCTTCATGATATTTAATCTTTTTATTTAAAGATTTAGAGATATCTCTTACAAGTTTAGGGTATCTATCAAAAATAAAAGATACAGAAAGTAGTCTCATCTGCATAACTTTTTCTTGAAGTAAAGTTGTAACTCTATTGATCTCATCATATCTGGTCTGAAGATCTCTCTTACTTGACTCTACATTAGAGATATCCAATCCATCAGCTATATATGGTAAAGCATTTTTAATAACAAGCATCTCTCCAACTATATCCATCATAGAGTCTATATCAGATAAGTCAATTTTAACAGTTTTTGCCACTTGTTTTGCAACTTTTTGATTCTTTTCTTTTTTTGACTCTTTTTTAGTCTTTTTAGTAACTTCATTTTTATTCTGTGAAATCTCTGATTCCGACTTTCGTTCAATTACTTTCTCTGGTTCAGGTGCATCGTTCTCAACTTCTATTTTTTCTTCTACAATATCTTTACAACCTATAGAATCAAACATATTCTCAATTACTCTTAATAGATCATCCTTATCATTACAATTTTCTATACCAAAATGATCACCTAAAGATTTTTCTAATTTTAATAAAACAGATTTAATTTGAGTATGTACATTTTCATTGTCAATGTTATTTAAAATATAATTTTGTTCGGATAAAATATCTGCTATTGTTTTTTTATCATCTTCATCTAGTGAAACAACTTCTGATATAACTTCTTCAGATATCTCTTCTTTTTGTATATTATCTATTTCAATTGTATCTTCTTCTGTTTCTTGTTCAGGTTCTTCTAAAGATTGAATCTCTTCTTCTATCTCATCTTCTATTATATTCTCATCATTAATTAATTCAAGAATATAATTTAATGCTTTTGGGATAAGTTTTTCATCAAGATTACAATCCTCTATCAAATATCTTAATCTTCCAAATAAAAATCCTTGTAAAGAGTTTGGATTTAAGATATCCACTACAGCTTTTAAATTTGCTACAATATTTTTATAATCAAACTCAGCAGGAAGATTTTTAATATCATCTAAAAAATCTATAATAGAATCATTTGTTTGTATCTCAAGTTCACAATTTAAAAGTGATTTAACTGATAATGGATACACACTTACATCTTCTAAAAAGTTATAAAAAGCATCTTCGAGTAATTCTTGATTTGAGTATACTATAGCTGTGATTCTTGAAGACCATTGAAGAGGATCCTCTTTTATCTGCTCTAATGTAGCTGAAACTTCAGTATGTATAGAGATTATATTTTCATTTTCAAGTAAATAAAGGGCATAAAAAGGATCATTACCCATTTGAAGTGTATCTTCATCAAGATCAATATCTATAAAATAATAATTCATGTTTGTAAAAGATTCTTGAGTTATCTCCTGTGGCTCGTAAGGTATAGTATTTAACTCAATAGAAGAAAAGTCATTTTTAAACATATTTGCAAAAAAAGGAACTTCATCATCAATAATATTTAACTCAGTATCAATACCCTCTATAACTTCCTCTTTTAAATCAAGTATCTCTTCTCTTAATTTTTTAAATTCTAATATTTTATCTTCACCTACAGAAGCTACCTCTCCGCTCTCTTCTGTGGCATCTACCAGCTCAGTAACTTCATCAAACATATCATATAATGCATCTAATAAAGTATCACTATATGTTATTTTATCGTTACGGTAAGCATCAAGAAGATCTTCAGCTATATGGGTAACCTCTTTAACTGCATCAAAGCCTGAAAGACCCGAACTACCTTTTAGTGTATGAGCAGCACGAAAGAGTGCATTTACAGTATCTTTATCAGACCCTTCCAAGCTTGAAAGATTTTTATCTAGATAAAGAAGATTTTCTCTTGCTTCTACTAAAAACTGTTCTAATATTGGATTCATCTTCACCTCCTCTTCAATATTTTGTTAACTACACTTTATAGTTAATAATTTAGCAACCCTTAATAGGTCATCACTGCTTACTGGCTTAACCTCGTAAAAATTTGCACCTGCTTCATATGCTATAGTTCTATCACTTTTATCTGATTCAGTAGAGATCATAACTATAGAAGCATCATAGCCTGAATTTTCTCTATATCTTCGAACAAATGAATATCCGTCTAAAATAGGCATATTTATATCAACTAAAAATAGATCATAACTGTTTTCACTTACTTTTTCCAGTGCTTCCATACCATTTTCTGCTTCATCTATTTCATAGCCTGCACCTTGAAGTATCTGCTTATGATAAAGTCTTACCGTTACTGAATCATCTACAATCAAAATTTTCATCATCTTCCCTCCTAAATATAGCTAATAGAAGATTTTAATTATTAAATTTAGTTTAATAAAGAAAACTATACTTAAATCAAAACCAATATGCAATAATAGTATATTTTAGATTAAAATAGTGTCAAAGTTATGTTACAATCTGTAAATTTCTATATTTTAAAATCAACACATTAAAATGACATTTTTTTAAGATAACATTTTATTATAAAAGGTTTAATATATGAACAACAATTTACATGAAAGATTGAAAAATCTTAATGTTTTATTTGTGGATGATGATATATATGTTATAGACATCATGAAAGAGATACTCCCTTATTTATTTAATAGGAGTTTTTATGCAGCAGATGGAGTAGAAGGTTTATCTATTTTTAAAAACAACCATATAGATATTATACTTACAGATCTTCACATGCCAAATATGAACGGTATAAAGATGACTCAAGAGATAAAAACAATAAACAAAAACATAAAAACTATATAATAAGTGCCAGCAGTGAAAATAAAACATTAAATAAAATAGAAAAAGTATTTGATGTTTCTATAACAAAACCAATAAATTCAACAGACCTATACAAAGCATTAAAAAAAGTGATGGGATAATGGAAACGATAAAAGAAACAACTGTACTGTATGTAGAAGATGATAAAAAGATATTAAAAAGTTTTTTTGACATTAGTGAAAGTATATTTAAAAAAACACATCTTGCACATAACGGTAAAGAGGGACTTGATTTATATATTAAATATAAAGAGAGTATCGATGTAGTCATTACAGACTTAAATATGCCTATAATGGATGGTATAGAGATGATTAAACAAATAAGAGACATTAACTTTGAAATACCTATTATTATTACAAGTGCTTACAATGATCATGTTACTTTAAATAAAGTCATCAATCTAAATGTTGATGGATTCATCAATAAACCTTTTTCTTATAAGGAACTATTATCAAGTGTAAATAAAGTATTAAAGCCGATCTTTTATAAAAAAGAATTAGAAGAAAAAAACATTTTATTATATCAACAGTCAAAATTTGCAGCTATGGGGGAGATGATAGGTAATATTGCCCACCAGTGGAGACAACCTTTAAATTCAATAGGTGCTACTATGATGAGGCTTGAATTTCAAACAAAAAATAATGATTTAAGCAAAAAAGCTGTAGAAGATACAATAGAAAAAACAAATAAAATATTAAATCACATGTCTAAAACGATAGATGACTTTAGAAACTTTTTCTCACCCCATAAAGAAAAATCAATATTTAAATTTAAAGAGATCATTAATGATATTAGTGAACTTTTCATGCCCCAATTAACTTCAGACAATATATCTCTAGAGATAATATGTAAAAAAGATATAGAGATCTATGGATATCCAAATGAACTCAAACAAGTTTTACTTAATATCTTAAGCAATTCAAAAGATGCAATAATAGCATCAAGTAAAAATAACGGTAAAATAGATATATCAATAAAACAGTGTACAAATGATGTTATCATATCTATCTCAGATAACGGTGATGGAATCAAGCAAGAGATACTTGAAAAGATATTTGATCCATATTTTACAACAAAGTTTCAGGCACAAGGTACGGGTATTGGTTTATATATGTCAAAGCTTATCATTGAAAATAATATGCAAGGGACTATAAATGTCAAAAATACTAAATACGGTGCAAAGTTCACTATAAAAATACCTATATCTTTAGAAGATTAATCAAAGAGGGATTATATTATGATAAAAATAAAAAACAGTATTTTGTCTATTTCCATTTTATTTTATCTAAGCGGATGTAGTTTACCACAACAAATTACAGGTGAATATTATCTCCAACAACAAAAATACAAAAATGGTATTGAATTTTTTCAACAAAAAATATCTCAAGATGATCAAGATTCAACATCATATTATTATTTAGGAAGATTCCTATTAGCAAAAAACAAAACAAAAGAAGCTATACCTTATTTGGAAAAAGCTATTAAGCTTGATAACTCAAAATCAAACTATTACAGTTGGCTTGGTGTCTCATACGGTACGCTTGATCTATATAAAGAAGAGATGAAAGCTTATAAAAAAGCTTTATTATTAGATAAGAAAAATATTCAGGCTCTTACATATTTAGCTCATAACTATTTTGACTCTAATTTATATATAAAAGCATTAAATTATTATAACAAAGTTCTAAAGATATCACCTCAAAATCAAACATCTCTTTATAACAGAGCATTAATACTTGGTAAACTTGAAAGGACACCAGAACAACTACAAGCATATAAAGAATACCTATCATACTACCCTTTTGGTACATTGGCTAGAAAATCAGTAACTCAGATAAACAAAATAGGGAATTTTGACTATGAAAACTTATCCTTAGCTTACCAAAACACAACAATCAAAAGTATAAAGTTTAAGCCATTAAGTACTGATATAGATATTAATTCAAAAGAGTCTTTAAATATAATCGGAAATATATTATCAAAAAATAAAAAGATAAATCTTCATATAATATCTTACCAACTCAACAATAAAAAACTGGCAAAAGAAAAAGTGAAAAAGATTAAAACATATCTACTTAAAAGATTTAAAACTATCGATCCTTACAGATTAAAACTAAGTTGGTTCGATAATCCAAAAATTAAGAAATTTGGTAATAATAAATATATATTAAATGAATATATACAATTTATTGCCGAAGTTAACTAAACAAAAGGAGAAAAAAATGAAAAAATTTGTTTATAGATTTATGATAAGTACTGCATTAGTTGCAGCTGGTTCTGTATCACTCTTAGGTGATGATGATATTTCAGAACTAACCAATGAAGTACAGGTACAAAAAGCTCAAAATTTAGCAGAAAATACACAAGAGGTTACTGAAGCTAAAATAAATTTAGCTGATGCACAAGAAGCCTATGATAATGATCCTGAAAATGAGGAACTTAAAGAGGCACTTGATAATGCAATACAACAGTTGGCAGATATGACTGATGAATCTGTAAACTCAATAAATGATATGAGAGAGTCAGGCATGGGATGGGGTGAGATTGCACATGAACTTGGTGTTCATCCAAGTGTATTAGGTCTTGGTCATACTAATAATATAAAAAATCAAGAAAGAATGAGAGAAACAAAATCTTTTAAAACTTCAAATCAAAATCGATCAGAAAATAGCAGTAATAAACTAAAAGGTAAAAGTTCTGATTCTAAAGATAAAGGAAATTCAGGCAATAAAGATAAAGGCAACTCTAGTAATAAGGGTAACGGGAAAGATAAAAACTAAAAAAGGTATTCTAAGTATGATCTACAATTCATACTTAGAATAATATATTAAAAGTTACTGATGTATTAATTCTGATATTAGTTCAGTAGCATAGCTTCCTTTTGGAAGTTCAAAACCAAGTTCAAACCAAGCTTTTTCCTCTTTGTATTCACTGCTTATATTTTGAGGGAAAATCCACGCAAATCTTCTAGCACCATCTTCTTTAGTTTCTTTTATAAAAGGTGATTCAAACTTTAAAGCATCGTCAACGGCAAGTTTTGTTTTTTTACCTGAAAGAAGACCTGTAGGTACTCTGTCTTTTAGATAAAATTTTTCAGATTCTGAATCTAAATCTTCACAGTAAAATATCTTACCATATGGATAATGACTCATCACATCACCTTTTAAAACTTTCAATGGATGTTTTTGTTTCTGTATATCCTTGATCATATTCTCATCTAAATTTAGTTTTTCACTTATCTCACTTGCTTTAAAGCTCTCAATAATTTTACTGATCTCAATACGCTTTGAAAGCCATTGGTTAAAAAGATATGACTGATAAGCATTTATAAACATCTGCTTTAACTTTCTATTTTTTTCTCTTCTTTTACCCTCAATGATCTCTTGACCTTTGATATAGTTATCACCGTCTATTCCAAACCTTTGAAAACCAAAATAATTTGGCATACCGTTTAAAGCGATCTGCCCTAAAGCATCTTCTAGGATATTTTTATGAAAAGGCTGAACTCTTTTTAATCTTATAAAGAATTTATTTCCTTTTAAATGCCCTACTCTTATTTTGTTATTGTGGTATGTTTTTTCTAGTATTTTAATATTTGGATGATCAAAAGCATCAATTTTATCTTCAAAATTTCTATGTAGACTTATATACTGTACCGTCATGGCATTTTTATCTTTTAAACCTGCATATCCTATATCACGGCTTTTTGCACCAATATGATCAGATAAGATACTTACCATATCCCAAGTTGAAAGATCTTTTTTTCTTATCTTTAAAATAAGGTGTTCCCCCTCACCGCTAAATTCATACAGAGGTATCTCTGTAACGACAAAATCATCTTTGCTTTGTTTAAAATAAACATCTACTTTACTATGGTTTAAATATCTTTGTAATTTCATATATCTTCTTTTTATTTTTTAAAATGGTGATTTGTACAAGGGCAGTGGTAACTACCCTCAACTGTTTTTGCAAATATGTTTAACTTTATATTGTGCTTTTTGGCTATTTTGTTTATCTTTTTTTTATCTTTTTTATCAAAACTGAACAGTACCTCATACTCTTCACCGCTGCAACCTGTATTGACAGATATACTTTCAAAAAATTCAAAACCTAAATTGTTGGCTTTACTTAATCTTTCAAGCTCAAAGAATAGTCCATCAGAGATATCCATAGTACTCTTTATAAAAGGTGCTATCTCATAAAAAAAATCAGGGTTTAAAACAGGCTTGATAAACTTTGAATCTTTTGATATTTTTTTACCTTTTATAAGCTTGTCAAGATCTTTTTTTACACTTCCAAGCTCCCCTGTATAACATACAAGATCACCGATATCTGAACCGCTTCTTAATGTAGGCTTTGAGGTGACAGATATAATTGTAACAGATATATCAAGTTTTATATTTGATATTGTATCACCGCCTATTATCTCAATACCAAATTCTTCTGCTGCACTTTTAAAACCACTTGCTAGTTTATCCATCTGCTTTTGTGTAAAGTAAGGTGGAATAGCTACGGTTAATAAAGCATATTTAGGTTTTGCATTCATAACTATTGCATCACTTATATTTACAAGCATCGACTTTCTTGCTATTTGTTTCAGACTCATCCACTCTTCTTTAAAGTGAACATTCTCAAAAAAGGCATCCATACTGTATACATATTTGCCTACAACTGCTCCGTCATCACCTATATATTTGCTCTTTGCAAATTGTTTAATAAAATAATCTTCTTTGTTCATAATCCGCATTATAGCATTTTATAGTTATAATAGTGTCTTTATTAAAAACAAAAGGGAACAACTTGGATTATTTAAAAGTTTCAGGTAAAAAAAAGTTGCAAGGAAGTGTAAAGATAAGCGGAGCTAAAAATGCCGCACTTCCACTGCTTGCTTCTACAATACTTTCATCAAATAAGATAAATATATCAAATCTGCCAAATGTAGCAGATATAAACACTTTGCTTAAACTACTTGGTATGTTAGGCTCAACATATGAGAAGAATGAGCTGTTGACAATAGACTCTACAACTATCACACAAACAAAGGCGACTTATGAGATAGTAAAGACCATGAGAGCTTCTATACTTGTATTAGGTCCACTACTTGCCAGATTTGGTCATTGTGAGGTGTCACTTCCTGGAGGTTGTGCCATAGGTCAAAGACCTGTAGACCTTCACTTAAAAGCTTTAGAGCAGATGGGTGCAAATATAGTTATAAAAAACGGCTACATCCAAGCAACTGTTGATGGTGCTTTAAAAGGTGCAACTATAGTTTTTGACAAGATAACAGTAACAGGAACAGAAAATATAGTGATGGCAGCAGCTTTAGCTCAAGGTACCACAACAATTATAAATGCTGCAAAAGAGCCTGAAGTGGTACAACTTTGTGAAGTATTAAAAAATGCAGGTCTAAATATAAAGGGTATCGGTACAAATACACTAACTATTGAAGGTACAAATAAAAAACTGCTACCATTTAAAGACTTTAAGATAATCCCTGACAGAATTGAAGCCGGTACTTATCTTTGTGCAGGAGCTATAACAAACTCTATAATAACGGTAGAGGATGTAGAACCTTCTCATCTTGATGCAGTTCTTGCTAAATTTGAAGAGATGGGATATATGATCGTAAAAGATAAAAGCAACATTACTATATTTCCCGCAAATAAAATCAAACCAGTAAATATAGTTACTACAGAATATCCTGGATTTCCAACAGATATGCAAGCTCAGTTTATGGCAATTGCTACAATGGCAGACGGAGTAAGCATAATAGATGAAAAACTTTTTGAAAATCGATTTATGCATGTGAGTGAACTTATAAGAATGGGTGCAGAGATAACACTAAACGGTACGGTAGCAAATATAACAGGAACTCCTAAAAAACTCTATGGAGCTGATGTTATGGCTACTGATCTTCGTGCAAGCAGTGCCTTAGTTCTTGCGGCACTAGTCGCCCAAGGGGAAACAAATATCCATAGAATATATCATCTTGACAGAGGATATGATCGACTAGAGGAGAAACTTTCACACCTTGGTGCACAAATACAGAGGCTTAAACAAAATTGACAATAAAGTCAACTTTGAGTACAATATTGCCCTTTAGTAAAAAACAGGATAATAATATGAAACACTTTTTAACATTAAAAGATTATTCAAAAAAAGAGATTTTAGAGATTATTGATCTTGCAGTAAAGATCAAAAAAGAGACAAAAAAAAACATCTTTAAAAAATATATGCCAAATAAAACACTTGGTATGATATTTGCAAAAAGCAGTACCAGAACAAGAGTAAGCTTTGAAACAGGTATATATCAACTAGGTGGTGTTGGACTTTTTTTAAGTTCAAACGATATTCAACTAGGTCGAGGTGAACCAATAAGCGATACAAGTCGAGTAATCTCAAGAATGGTAGATATGATCATGATAAGAAATGACTCTCAAAAAGAGCTTGAAGAGTTTGCTTCATACTCTAAAGTACCAGTTATAAACGGTCTTACTGATAAATATCACCCTGTACAACTTATGGCTGATTATCTTACAATTAAAGAGCATGGACTAGAAGAGAATATTGTGGCAGCATATATTGGAGATGGAAACAATATGACACACTCTTGGTTAATGTTAGCTGCAAAACTTGGCTTTGACCTAAGAATAGCTACCCCAAAAGGCTACGAAGTTGATCCAGATATTCTAAATACTGCCCTAGAGTTTGCAAAAAAAAGTGGAAGTACCATAACTGTTACAAATGATCCTAAAGAGGCTGTAAAAGACGCAACTGTTGTTACTACAGACACTTGGGTGTCAATGGGTCAAGAAGACGAAAAAGAGAAAAGAATAAAAGACTTTACCGGTTTCATAGTTGATAAAAAACTAATGAGCCTTGCAGATAAAAAAGCTATATTCTTACACTGTTTACCAGCATATAGAGAGTATGAAGTAAGTACAGAGGTTTTTGAAGACCATGCTGATACTATATTTAGTGAAGCTGAGAATAGACTTCATGCACAAAAAGCTATTATGGTATGGCTTGATCAAAAAAGAGACGGATAAAAAGATAACATATGATAGATTTTAAAAAATTTGAAAAATACAGTCGCCCTGGACCTAGATATACAAGCTATCCTACTGCACCTGAATTTCACACAAACTTTACACAAACTGACTTGATAGAAAAATTCAAATCTCAAAATGATGACAGACCACTATCTTTATATATCCATATACCTTTTTGTAGAAGTGCCTGTTACTTTTGTGGATGTAATGTAATATTTACATCTAAAGAGGATAAAAAAGTAAAATATCTTGAATATCTAAAAAAAGAGTTAAAGATAATAGCCAAACATCTTAATACGAATAGAGTAGTAACACAAATGCACTTTGGTGGGGGAACTCCAACATTTCTAAGTGCAGAACAATTAAAAGAAGTTACCGACGCCATAAAAGAAACTTTTCCGAATTTTTCAAACGATGCTGAAATTTCATGTGAAGTAGATCCTAGATTCTTTACAAAAGAACATATGGATGTATTAAAAGAAGCAGGAACAAACAGACTAAGTTTTGGTGTACAAGATCTTGATCCAAAAGTTCAACAAACGATACATAGAATACAACCTTACGAAACTACCAGAAATGTTATGAAAATTGCTAGAGATGCCGAAATAGATTCTATAAATATTGACCTTATTTACGGTCTTCCATATCAAACAAAAGAGACTTTTAGAAAAACTATAGAACAAATAGTTGAACTAAATCCAGATAGACTTGCAGTGTTTAATTATGCTCATGTACCTTGGATGATGAAAACTCAAAGAAAATTTGATGAAACTACTTTTGCACCACCATCCACAAAGCTTGAGATACTAAAAGACAGTATTGATTTCTTTACTACACACGGATATAAAATGGTAGGTATGGATCACTTTGCAAAACCGGAAGATGAATTGTTTAAAGCTATAGACAAAGGTGAACTACATAGAAACTTCCAAGGATACACTACTAAAGGTGGAGCTGACCTTATTGGTATAGGTGTAACATCTATTGGTGATGGTGTAGATTATTATGTACAAAACTTCAAAGATCTAAAATCATATGAAGAGACTATAGACAAAGGTGAACTTCCTGTATTTAAAGGCTACAGTCTAAATGATGATGATATTTTAAGACAATATGTTATTATGGAGCTTATGTCTAACTTCTCACTTGATATAAAAAGAGTTGAAGAAAAATTCAATATAAATTTTAAAGAGTATTTCAAAGATGCTATTGAAGCATTAAAAGAATTTGAAGAAGCTGAATTATTAACAATAACTGATGATAAAATAGAAGCAAATGAAACAGGAAGTATGCTTATTAGAAATATCTCCATGCCATTTGATGCTTACTTGAACAATATACCTGAAGATAAAAGAAGATTCAGTAAAACCATATAAGGACTAACAGATATGATGCCTACAGTTGAAGAGATATGTGTAAAAGAGCTTGTTAAAACTAATATAAATTCTTCAATTGAAGATGCTGTAAAAAAAATGGCTTGCTCTAATGTCAGAAG
>JAYEKV010000161.1:0-24126 GCA_034716855.1 Campylobacterota bacterium
TTTGCCACAAATGGTATAAACCTTATAAAAATAGAGAGCTACTCTATGACAGGAGGTATGAACTCAAGCCAGTTTCATATAGATATAGATGCACATACTGATGAAAAACATCTACAACTTGCTCTAAATGAATTAAGATTTTTTGCAAATGAAGTGAAGATACTTGGTGTTTATAAAAGAAATAGTTACAGAGACAAGATGAAGACTCCGTATTAAAATTCTATAATAATTTTAATACGATAATTTAATGAATAAGACAGCTATAGGAATTTAGTCTAATTTTAATACAGCCATAAATGCTTCTTGCGGTACATTTACTCTACCGATCGCCTTCATTCTTTTCTTACCTGCTTTTTGTTTCTCTAGTAGTTTTCTTTTTCTTGAGATATCACCACCGTAACACTTAGCAGTTACATTTTTACCAGTAGATTTTACAGTTTCCCTTGCAATAATATCTTTACCGATACTAGCTTGGATAGCTACTTCAAAAAGTTGTCTAGGGATAAGCTCTTTTAACTGCTTAACAAATACTCTACCTCTAGCTTGGGCTTTCTCTTCAGGTACGATGATACTAAGAGCATCTACAGCTTCACCAGCAACTAGTACATCCAGTTTTTTAAGATTACCCGGTCTAAATCCAGTTATCTCATAATCAAACGATGCATAACCTTTTGTAGTTGACTTTAGCTTATCGTAGAAGTCCATAACGATCTCATTCATAGGGATGTCGTACTCCAAAAGAACTCTTTTGTTGATATAGTCCATTTTTATCTGGATACCTCTTTTATCATTTAAAAGCTTGATAACATTTCCTAAGAACTCATCAGGTACTAAAATAGTTGCTTTAACATATGGCTCTGAAATAACCTCTATCTTATTTACAGGTGGAAGATCATAAGGGTTTTGTATCATAAGTTCTTCACCTTCAGTTGTTTCAACCTTATATACAACTGTTGGAGCTGTTGCTATTAGATCAAGATTGAACTCTCTTTCTAGTCTCTCTTTGATAACTTCCATATGAAGCATACCCAAAAAACCTGTTCTAAATCCACTACCAAGAGCAGCAGAAGACTCAGGTTCATAAGAGATAGAGCTGTCATTTAACTGTAGCTTTTCAAGTGCATCTCTTAGGTCTTCAAACTTATCTGTTTCTATAGGATATAGTCCGGCAAATACAAATGGCTTAGCCGGTTCAAATCCATCAATTATCTCAGCCGTAGGGTTTTTAGCATCAGTCATAGTATCACCAACTGCTACACCCTCAGTTGTTTTAAGTCCAAGTACAACGATACCTATCTCACCAGTTTCTATCTCTTCTGTTTTTTGTTTTCTTATTGGATGTGGATACATAAGGTCAAGAACTTTATGTTCAACTTTTGTATTCATCATTTTAAGCACTTGACCTTTTTTGATACTACCGTCATATACTCTTACAAGTGCCAAAGCACCTAAGTAGTTATCAAACCATGAATCATAGATAAGTGCTTTTGTTGGAGCTTCTTCATCACCTTGCGGTGCTGGTATTCTATCAACTATACTATCTATAAGATCTTTTACACCAAGACCTGTTTTTGCAGAGATAAGATTGTGCTCCGTACAGTCAAGTCCTATAGCATCTTCTGTTTCTTCAAGAACTCTATCTGGATCTGCAGAAGGTAGGTCTATTTTGTTTACAACAGGCATAAGTGTCAGGTCATTTTCAAGTGCTATATATACATTTGCGATAGTTTGAGCTTCAACCCCTTGCGTAGAATCAACAATAAGTAAAGCACCTTCAGATGATGCCAAACTTCTACTTACTTCATAAGAGAAGTCTACATGTCCTGGAGTATCTATAAGATTTAATACATAGTGCTCACCATCTTTTACATAGTCAAGTCTTACTGACTGTGCTTTTATAGTGATACCTCTTTCTTGTTCTATATCCATAGTATCCATAACCTGTGCCGACATCTCTCTGTCTGCTACAGAACCACACTCTTGAATAATCCTGTCTGCCAGTGTAGATTTACCGTGGTCGATATGTGCTATGATACTAAAATTTCTAATATGACTTTGCAATCTGAATTCCTATTAATATTTTTTTGTTCTTATATATTCGGGATTATATCTAAATATTGCTTAAGCACTAAGAGAGCTTTTTTTACACATATTTTTATTCTCTTTTAAAAGCTGATTTAACCTTTTTTGTTCACCGCTTGATATAACTTCACTTTTTAAAAGCTCACCTATTATCGCACCTTCTGTTCTTTGAAGTTTTATGGCTATTGTTGTTAGTGTATCATTTTTCTTAAACATTTTTTTAGCTTTTATCTTATCTTCTAGACTCCACTTCAATCCACTGTTTAGAGCCTTACCCTCTTGGATATTTCTATTTTGTCTTATTTGCTGTTTATCTTCAAGTTCTAGTTTGGATACTTTTGTTTTTGATGTGTTTTTCTGAGTTATGTTTTGCTTATCCTCTTTTGCCTCTTTTATTCTTGAGTTTATAAGTTTCTCAACATTTTTTGACATAAGGTAGTGAAAGTTTTCACTCTCTTTATTTATCTTCTTTTTAGCTCTTGTTATAGCTACATAAAAAAGATTGAACTCATCTAGTATCTCTTGATTTGGCATCATGTTTTGATCCTCTTGAAACTGCTTTAGATCATCACATCCAAAGTCAACAATAAGATCAGCAAAATCTGTAAAGTCATCAGCTACTGTTACACTATCCCACTCCAAACCTTTTGCCGTATGTGCCGTTGTAAGAAAAAGTATCTCCCCTACCCTTAGAGCAAAGCCATTATGTGTTCTATTTTGCCATGCTTTATAAAATTTGTCCGCTATCTCTTTATATTCAAATACTTTTTCTTTATGCTCTTTTGCTACTTTCAAAGCAGATTTTAGCTCATAGTCTTCAACCTCTTTTGCATATTCTGCCAGATCATCTTCATCACTGAAGTCTTTTAAAAACCTATTTCTTTTTATCTGCTGTTTATCATCATTTAAAAAGTGGTAAACCTCTACTGTTAAGTTAAATATCTCATTTGGATCACGCACTGTTACAAATGGTTTTCGTGATTCTATCCTTTGGGCTATAGTTGAAATAAGTGTTGCATTTGTTCTTGAGATATATCCGTGTGTTTCTATAATATCATCAATATTATCCAAGGTTTCTATACTCACCTCTTCATTTTTAAAGGTACTTAGAAGTTTATTTGCATATGATGCAATTGTTTCATTAAATCTAAAACTTTTTGAAAGATAAAGCTTTTTATCAGATCTTATTTTATTTAGTGCATTCTTACTGCCTCTAAAAGAGTATATCTGCTGATGCTCATCACCTACATATATCTTTGTCTTTGCTTTTAAAGCTTCAAAGATACCAAGTGTCACTTCATTGGTATCTTGTGCTTCATCTAACATTGCAATATCATACTCAAACTGTTTTATCTGTTCATTTCTCAACAACAAATGATAATATTTCAGGTAAAAACCATGAGTTGGTTTGAGTTTATTTACAAGCATAAGATCAAACATTTTCTTTGCAGTTGTGTGTTCTATATCCTCTTTTGTGATACTCTCTTTTGCACTGTTGCAGAAGTTTTCAAATATCTTGAGAGTTCCAACTGCTTGGTTATATGTAATGTTGAACTCTTTTGATATATCTACTGCTCTATAGTTTACCAGTGAGTTTAGGTCAATATCTGTATTTTTTTTAATTGCGGCATATGCAAGACCGTGTGTGGTCTTTACATTAGTATTGTTTGGAAAAATAGATGATGCTTCATTTTTGATACTGGTATTAAAAGCCAGATATAGTATCTTTTTGGTTTTGTACTCATTGGCTATAAGTTTTAATGTACTTGTCTTTCCCGTACCTGCAAAAGCATTTATCTTTATATTTTTATGTTGTTGCACAGCTTGAAGTATATTTTTTTGTTGTGTTGTAGTTTCCATAGTAGAATATTACAATAATTTTATGATTTTTATCAAAAAAATGGCAATTTGCAATAATTATATTATGATTTTTCCTTTTTTTCTTCTGTTAGTGGAAGATAGATGGTAAAACCTGCACCTTTATAGTTTTTATTCTTATAACTATATTCAATATTTTCAACAGATATTTTACCACCCATATGTTTTACAACTATCTCTTCACTCATATATAAACCTATACCTGTACCTTGTGATTTATGTTTTGTAGTAAAGTACGGTTCAAACACTTTATTTATTATATCTTCAGGTATACCGCCTCCACTATCTTTAATAGTTAGTTTTAATCTATCATTATCCGTTTTGGCATCTATAAATATATATTTATCATCTTCTTCAAGTTTTTCCAGTACATCGTTAGAGTTATTTAAAATATTCATAATAACTTGTATCATCTCGTTTTTAAAACCGTATATCTGAATATTATCAATATCACTAACAACATCAATGTTTCTATTTTTAAATTTTGATGAAAGTATAAACATAGACTTTTGTATAACCTCATCAATCCTAAAATAATCTTTCTGCTTATCCTCTTTAAAAAATTCTCTAAAATCATCTATTGTTGTTGAAAGATGATTTGAAGCTACCATCATTGAATCTAATGTTTCAATTAAAAATTCATCTTTTAATATCCCATATTCTTTTTCAAGTTTTATACCACTAGCACCAGTTGTTATAACAGATAATGGTTGTCTCCATTGATGTGCGATATTTTCCAGCATCTCACCCATAGCCGCCATTTTACTTTGCTGAGATAGAAGCTTTTCTTTATTGCTCAATTCAATCTGTGTTTTTTTCTTTTGTGTTATATCTAAATATATTCCAAGTATACCTATAATCTTACCTTTGATATCTTTTAGTGGAACTTTAGATGCCAAGATGAAAATATCATTTCCTTCTTTATTCTTGATAATCTCTTCATAATTTAATTGTGCTTCCCCTGATGATATAACTTCTTTATCAATATCTATATATCTTTGTATATTATTATCGTTGAAATATATCTCAAAATCATTTTTACCAATCAATTCATTAGTAGAATCTACTGAAATAAAATCAAAAAAATTAGCATTACTACCTAAATAATTACTATTAATATCTTTCCAAAAAAGTGCAACAGGTACTGAATCTATAATATATTTAGTAAACTTGTGAGATTTCTGTATCTCTTCAAAACTTTTTGTAAGCTGTTCTTTTGTATTTGTAAGTTCACTTTCTATTACCTTAATTTTTCTATTGATATAATATATCATTATAAGGGAGATGATCAAAATTATAATTGGAGAGATTATCGACTGATACAAAGAATTGTCTATATTTTTGTTTATTATTTGACTATTGCTATTTTCCATTTTCATAAACTCTTCAATAATAAAAGTTTCGTATTGTATTAAGTTTTGAATCTTTTGATTTAAAGTAACAATTGTTGCATATAATGCAGTAGTATTATTTGTTTTAAAAAGTAAACCTTCAATCTTTAACAAAGGAGTATTGTGAAGGTTTTTTTTATTAATAACATTATCATTCAGTAGTGATTTTATTTGACTTATATCTGTTTGTGAAGCATACCACAGATTTTCAATCTCTGTTATATTGTTATATTCAATTTTCTTTAACTCTTTAAGTTTTTTATTAAATATTTTAATATTTTCTATAAACTCGGCTCTTGGTTTGTCTAGATCATTTGAAGTCAAAAGTTTTTCAGTAGAGATCTTTACATTTAAAAAACTACTTGAGGTCTCTTTGATTTTATACAGATCATTATTGGCAGTATTTATTTTGAATAAAAAATAAAGAATTGAAAAACTACTTAAAATAATAGCAATTATCAATACAAAAAAACCATAATATGAAAGTCGTTGTATTATTAATTTACTCATTTATAGACTCGATATAAAGTTTTAACTGTTTCTGCCGTCCAAGAGAGTCGGTAATTTTCTCCCACTCCAAAGCACTCTTTGTCAAAGCCTCTTTTACGCTTAATTCTTTTTTAATTGCTTTATTTATATATTTACCTATCGCTTCATAATATTTATCAGCCCCAGGTATTCTTATATCCATAACAACATTATCGTTTTCAAGTTCTTTTTTAAGCAGATCCAAGTATTCTTTTGCAGACTCTTCACCAAAGCCGCTGTTTTGCCACTGTGTTGAGTATTCAAAATGTGAATATCTTGAAGGGTTAACACCACTGTATCCAACGGTAATAAGTTTTGAAGTTAGCTCTTTAGATGCCATATGGGAAGCAAACTCAAAGGCTAACTCTTTATATTTTGAATCTTTACTTACAAGTATTGTCCAGTTACCGCTTACGGACGATGGTTTATTGTATATATTCTCCCATTTTGAACTTTTACTATTGTAAACTTGCTCTGATCCGGGAAGTGAAGCATATCCAACTTTACCGTTTACTACAGAGTTCTCCTCATTTGCGGACATTGTACCTGTGTTTGCCCAGTCTATAACCATAGCAACATCACTCTGTATAAAACTTTGTCGTACATTACCAGGTGAAAACTTCACCATCTCTTTTGGTCCATACTCTATAACCTCAATATACTCTTCCAAAGCCTTTATAAAACCTTCATTATCAATTTTTGGTTTCATATTTTTAGTATCAAAATAGAAAGCTTTATCATTTGGATATTTTGTATAAGCTGCAGCTCTTGCAAAAAACTGCAACATAGTCCCATAACCTTTTAATCTACTTCCTGCAATACCATATTCTATTTTACCGTCATTATCCCAATCCCATCCAGTAAAAAATTCTGCTATTGTTTTATACTGTGTCCAAGTAGTTGGAGCTTTAAGTTCATAACCATACTTTTTATAAAACTTTTCTTTTATAGTTTTATTTTCAAAGATATCTTTTCTATAATATAAGCTGATACAATCACCGTCATAAGGTAAAGAGTAATCCACACCATCCCAAGATAAAATATTATTTTTATAGATTGGTAGCACATCTTCCCAATCAATCTTTTCTTTCACCCACTTGGGAACAGCTTCAATATATTTATCTCCCAACAGTGATCCTCCCCAGCTGGAAATAATAACATAGATATCAAAATTGATTTTTTCATCTGTAAGTGATTGTTTTGTTTTTGCGATAGTATCTGTCCAGCTTGGAGTTAAAACCCTTACAACTGCACCTGTTTTTTCCTCAAACTTTTCTGCTTCTTCTATAATTGGACCGCTGATTTTTTTATCCCCTAGATTTGGGGTGATTATTGTAATAGATTGACCATCAAATTTTTTAGTGATATCTGTAGTATTCTCGTTAGATACCTTATCTTCGCAAGCTGTAAAGAAAAGAATAAAAACCAACAAGTATAGATTATATTTTAGTTTCATATCAGAACCTTTTTATATAAATAGCTATATATTAAAATAAGTATTAATTGATTTAAATACTTAAACCGATATAAATAAATTATATATAAAAATCACTTAATCTATGTAATAGATAAGATTATTTTTATTTTATCTATAACCTTTATATCTCATCTGAGATAACTTTAAACTGAAGTTTTGCCTCATCAAGCATCTTTTGAGCATCTTCCAGCTCTTTCATCCCCTGCTTATAAACCTCTACACTTTGACTTAATGTTATTTCTGGGTCTACTAATTTATCTAAATATTTATTTGCTTCTTCTATTTTTGACTCAAAGCTTATATTTTCAATCTCTTGTTCTATATTATCATCTGTTTGGTTGTTCATATGTTCCCTCTAACATTTTTACTATTTTATCTTCAAACTTATCAACCTCTACTAAAAAGGCATCGTGTCCATATTCACTATCTATCATCTCATAAGTACAGTTTTCACCGTTTCCTATCTTTTCCATAATATCATATATCTCTTCCATCTCTTCAGGGAAGAAAAGCATATCACCCTTAAAACTTATAAGATGTAGTTTAGATTTTATCTTTTTAAGTACATCTTCAAGATTATCACTACCCCTTGCTGCGTTAAATATATTGATCGTTTTTACAATATACAGGTAACTTAAAGGGTCAAAGTTATGTGGAAACTTGTATCCGTTATATTCAAGATACCTTTCAACTTGAAACCTACCAAATAGTTCATAAAGACCATCTTGTTCCACATAACTTCGACCAAATTTATCCATCATAGAATCTTTTGAAAGATATGAGATATGACCTGCCATTCTTCCCGTAGCTAAACCTTTTAGACCGTTCTGCTTTATATCTTCCGGGTCATAAAAACCATCTTTAAAATCAGGATCATTTCTAATAGCTTCTATTGTAACCTTATTATAAGCAATAGCCCAAGGTCTTGTATATGCTGTTGTAGCCAGAGGTATAATAACATCAGCAAAATCAGGGTACTCAATAGCATAGCAAAGTGCCTGCATACCACCCATACTTCCACCTATCACAGCTTTTACATGATCTATCCCTAAGTGGGTCAAAACTCTTTTTTGAGCTTTTACTATATCACTTATCGTTAGAACTGGAAACTTCAGCCTGTAAGGTTGTCCATCAGATTCTTTAGCACTCATAGGTCCCGTACTACCAAAACAGCTTCCTATATTGTTTGAAGCTATTACAAAATATTTCTGTGTATCTACAGCTTTACCCTCACCAATTAGATCATCCCAATATCCTGGCTTGTTATCGCCCTCATAATATCCTGCAGCATGGTGTGAACCGCTTAGAGCATGAGTGATAACTATAACATTACTCTTATCTTCATTTAGTGTACCGTATGTTTCATATGCCACCTCATATGGCTTAAGCAACCTTCCACTTTCTAAATAAAGCGGCTCATCAAATTTTACTTTATTTGTAGTTATTTCCAACAATTACCCCAGCGTTTTTGTTAAATCTTCTATCAGATCATCGGCATTTTCAAGACCGATACTTAGTCTTACAAGTCCAGCTCCAATACCTGCTTCTTGTAATTCTTCTGCACTTAATTGCTGATGTGTAGTAGATGCAGGATGTGTAATAATAGACTTACTGTCACCTATATTTACAACCACACTGAATATATCAACACCATCAACTACAGTTTTTGCTTCCTCTAAAGTCTCAAGCTCAAAACTTAAAAGACCACTGCAACCATCTTTTAGATACTTTTGAGCTCTTTGATTGTTAGTGTCTGATTTAAGTCCCGGATAATTTACCTTTTTTACCCTTGGGTGTGACTCTAAGAATGTAGCAACCTTTAAAGCACTTTGACTGTGCTGTTTGATTCTAAGGCTTAATGTCTCCAATCCTTGGATCATAAGCCAAGAGTTAAACGGACTTGGTGCAGCACCAAGATCTCTTAAAACACTTAGTAAGATTCTCATTATAAATGGTGGGAAAGGAAGCTCACTATATACAAGTCCGTGATATGAAGCATCAGGCTCATTAAAGTGACTGTATCTATCATTTCCTTTTATCTTCTCACCGCTTGTTGCACTGTCAACAATTATACCCCCAAGAGCAAGACCCTGACCTGTTGTATATTTACTTGTAGAGTGTACAACTATATCACATCCAAGTGCTATAGGATTACATAACATAGGAGTTGCTACAGTGTTATCAACAACTGTAATAATATTGTGTTTGTTTGAAATATCAACTATGGTTTCAAATTCTGCAACTTGAAGATTTGGATTTGACAAAGATTCAAATAGTATCAGTTTTGTTTTTTCATCAATTAACTCTTCTAAATTTGATGGATCAGTCACATCAAATTTTCTAGTTTCTATACCAAATCTTTTTATAGTATGGTCTGTAAGAGTTGAAGTACCACCGTAAACAGCATTTGCTACAATAATATTATCCCCTGCCTCACAAAGATTTACAATACAAGAGAAAATTGCACTCATACCACTGGCAGTGGCTATTGCAGCCACTCCCCCTTCAAGTTCAGCAAATCTTTTTTCAAAAACTGCAGATGTAGGGTTCATAAGTCTTGTATATATGTTTCCAAGCTCTTTAAGTGCAAAAAGATTTGCAGCATGCTCTGAGTCTCTAAACTCATAAGCAGTACTCATATATATAGGAACTGCCATAGTTCCTTGCGTATCTTTCTCATATCCTGCGTGTAAAGCTATTGTTTCTGGTTGCATATTTTCTCTTTTCTTTAAAATTATATTATTCTAACAAATTTTTAATTTAGTTCAAGTTAATAGTTTATAATATTACATATCTCCATAGATATAAATACAATAAATTATCATTTACTATATATACATATATAAAGATTTAACGGTATAAAAAAAGCTCCGCCGAAACGGAGCTTTTTTAGGATAAGGAACAGTAAATATTAACCGTTTCTCTTACTCATAATCTCTTCAGCAACATTCTTAGGAACTTCCATATATTGATCAAAGATCATAGAATATGTAGCTCTACCTTGAGACATAGATCTAAGGTCAGTTGAGTATCCGAACATTTCTGCCAATGGTACAAGTGCAACTACAAGTTTAACACCAGCTCTATCATCCATAGATTGAACTAGTCCTCTTCTTTTATTACAGTCACCAATAACATCACCCATGTAATCTTCAGGAGTTTCAATCTCAACTCTCATCATAGGCTCTAGGATACATGCACCAGCAGCACCTTGCTTACAACCAGCTTTGAATCCCATAGAAGCAGCAAGTTTGAACGCCATTTCAGATGAATCAACATCATGGTAAGAACCGTCATAAACAGTTACTCTAATATCAACTAGTGGATAACCAGCTAAAACACCGCCAAGCATTGTTTCTTTACAACCTTTTTCAACAGCTGGAATATATTCTTTTGGAATAGATCCACCTTTGATCTCAGATTTAAATTCGAAACCTTCTTCGTTAGTTTCTTCAGCAGTCATAGGCTCAATCTTAAGGTAAACATGACCATACTGACCTTTACCACCAGATTGCTTAGCATATTTGTACTCTTGATCAACAGCATTTTTAATTGTTTCTCTGTATGCAACTTGTGGAGCACCAACTTCTGCTTCAACAGCGAATTCTCTTTTCATTCTATCTACAAGAATCTCAAGGTGTAATTCACCCATTCCTGAAATAATAGTTTGTCCAGATTCTTCATCAGTTTCAACTCTAAACGATGGATCTTCTTGTGCTAGTTTACCTAGTGCGATACCCATTTTCTCTTGGTCAGCTTTTGTTTTTGGCTCAACTGCAACAGAGATAACAGGCTCTGGGAATTCCATTCTTTCTAGGATAACTGGATCTTTGTCAGATGCTAAAGTATCACCAGTAATAGTGTTCTTTAATCCAACAACTGCACCGATCTCACCAGCATAAAGTTGTGAAACTTCTTCTCTGTTGTTAGAGTGCATTTTAAGTAATCTTCCGATTCTCTCTTTTTTCATTTTTGTAGAGTTTTGTACATAAGTACCTGATTCTAAGATACCTCTGTATATTCTAGCAAATGTTAATTGACCAACAAATGGGTCAGTCATAATTTTAAATGCAAGTGCAGCTACTTCACCCTCATCAGTTGAAGGAACGATTACATCTTCACCATCTTGAGTTTCACCTTTGATATCTTCAACTTCTGTAGGAGCTGGCATATACATAGCAACAGCGTCAAGTAAAGTTTGAACACCTTTGTTTTTAAATGCAGTACCACAAGTCATTGGAGTAATTTCCATTGCTAAACATCTAGCTTTAAGACCAGAGATGATCTCTTCATCAGTTAACTCACCATCTTCAAGGTATTTTTCCATCATCTCTTCTGTTGCTTCTGCAGCAGCTTCGATCATTTTTTCTCTATACTCTTCAGCTTGGTCTTGTAACTCAGCAGGAATCTCTTCCTCATGATATGCAGAACCCATTGCAGCGTCTTCATCCCATAAAATAGCTTTCATCTTTACTAAGTCAACTACACCTTGGAAGTTTTCTTCAGCACCGATAGGTATTTGAATAGGTACCGGATTTGCTTTAAGTCTAGAGTCAACTTGCTCTTCAACCATAAAGAAATCTGCACCAGTTCTATCCATCTTATTAACAAAGATCATTCTTGGAACTCTATATTTGTTTGCTTGTCTCCAAACTGTTTCAGATTGTGGCTGAACCCCACCAACTGAACAGAATACTGCAACAGCACCATCAAGAACTCTCATAGATCTCTCAACTTCAATAGTGAAGTCAACATGTCCCGGAGTGTCAATGATGTTTATTTGTAGTTGCTGATTAGTCTTTGGGTGTGGCCAGTGACAAGTTGTAGCAGCAGAGGTAATTGTAATACCTCTTTCTTGCTCTTGTTCCATCCAATCCATAGTTGCAGCACCATCGTGTACCTCACCGATTTTGTGTGATACACCAGTGTAGAAAAGAATTCTTTCTGTTGTAGTTGTCTTACCAGCATCAATGTGCGCAGCAATACCGATATTTCTAACTCTCTCAAGTGGTGTTTTTCTAGCCATCTTAGTTTCCTATTACCATCTGTAATGTGCGAAAGCTTTGTTAGCTTCAGCCATTTTATGCATATCTTCTTTCTTCTTGAAAGAGTTTCCTCTATCATTAGCAGCTTCAAATAATTCGTTAGCTAGTCTCTCAACAGCTGTTCTTTCATTTCTCTTTCTTGACATCTCAACTAACCATCTAAGTGCAAGAGTTTGTCTTCTAACATCTCTAACTTCAACAGGTACTTGGTATGTAGCTCCACCAACTCTTCTAGATTTTACTTCTAAAAGTGGCTTAATATTTTCAACAGCTTTTTCAAAGATATCAAATCCTGACTCTTCACCTCTAGTATCAAGGTTTGCTATTGCACCATACATAATTTTTTGAGCTACTGATTTTTTACCATCTAACATAACTGCATTTATGAACTTTGTGATTAATTTACTATTGTAAATTGGATCAGCCATTACTTCTCTTACGGGAGCTTTTCTTCTTCTCATTGTCTAATCCTCTCTACTATTTCTTAGGCTTTTTAGCACCGTACTTAGATCTTGAAACAGTTCTGTTTGCAACACCTGCAGTATCTAAAGCACCTCTAATGATTGTATACTTAACACCAGGTAAATCTTTCGTTCTACCTCCTCTTACAAGCACGATAGAGTGCTCTTGAAGGTTGTGACCTTCACCACCGATGTATGAGATAACCTCAAAACCAGTTGTTAATCTAACTTTTGCAACTTTTCTTAAAGCCGAGTTAGGTTTCTTTGGTGTAGTAGTGTAAACTCTTGTACATACACCTCTTCTTTGTGGACATTTGTCAAGTGCTGGAGATTTTGATTTTTCAATCTGCTTCTTTCGCTCTTTTCTAATCAATTGATTGATAGTAGGCATTTTTTCCCTTTTTAATATATTGGTTTGAGCAATTCAAGCAATGCTCATGCTTCTCGTAAACCTCGACATATGTAAGACACATAATCAAGACGATACTGCCATTCTAGGAAACTGAAGTTTTCTAAAAAGTCCGCAATTATACTAAAATGAAACTTAATTGTATATAAGAGCTAAAATAAAGAAGGTTGGGTATATTATCACATTCATATAACGCAATAGATTATTCATAGGCAAATCAACAGGCATTAATGAAGATATATCCTCGTCCTTATCAATTTTGTTCATTAAATGTAATCTAAAACTCATATCGATAAATTTTACTAAAATTATAGAACTCATCCATATTGAAAAGTTATTTAAAGATACTGCTAAATATATACTATAATAAAATGTGGGATTTAATAAAAAGAATATTAATATACTCTTTTTATATATTGTGTAGTTGTTTTTTAAAAGCCCATATAAACTATCTGCTTTTTGCCAATTTGCCTCAAAAACTTCCAAAGCGAAAAAGATTAAAATAAGATAGTATATATCAGACATAAATTATATTTATAAAGAGGAGCTAAGAGCCCTCTTTACTACTCTTCAGTATTAAATACTACTTTTTTGTTTCTATAGATACCAGTTCCTACAGGAATTGTTCTACCAATAACAACATTTTCTTTAAGATCCGTTAACATATCCATCTTAGAACTTATAGCTGCTTCAGTAAGTACCTTAGTAGTTTCCTGGAATGATGCAGATGAGATAATAGAGTCAGAAGTAACTGCTGCTCTTGTAATACCAAGTAATACAGGCTCTGCAATTGCAGGCTCTCCACCCATTTTAACAATTCTGTCATTTTCAGCAATAAATCTTTTCTTAGAAATCATATCATTGCTTACAAATTTAGTATTACCAGGATCAATAATATTAACTTGTCTTAACATCTGAGATAAAATAACCTCAATATGCTTATCTGCAATATTTACACCTTGTCCTCTATATACCCCTTGAACTTCAGAGATAATAAATTCATTAAGTGCTTTTACACCAAGTATTTTAAGAATATCATGAGATGCAATTTGACCATCTGTTAACTGCTCACCGGCATGTACAAACTCACCATCTCTTACAAGAATATTCTTATCTTTAGTAACAAGGAATTCATCTTTATTACCCATATTATCACTAATAACTAGTCTTTGTTTGTTTCTTAAAGGTTTACCAAAACTAACAACACCGTCAAATGTAGCAAGTACTGCTATGTTTTTAGGTTTTCTTGCTTCAAATAATTCAGAAACTCTTGGAAGACCCCCTGTAATATCTGAAGATTTAGATACCGCTTTTGGTGTCTTACCTAAGATATCTGCAACTGCTACTTCTTCACCTTCACTTACCATTAATGATGTTTTTGGCTCAAGAAGGTATGTGTTAACCTCTCCGCTTGCATCTTTAATAACTAGTGCCGGCTTGTAGTTTGCAGGTATATACTCATTTACAACTAGCTTAGAAGTTCCTGTTAATTCATCATAAGCCTCATTTACAGTAACACCTGGGATAATATCTTCAAACATAATTTTACCAGATGCCTGTGCAATTGTAGGATTTGAGTATGGATCCCATTCAGCAACAACAACATGCTCAATATCTTTTGGTTTTGCTATTATAGTATCACTTTGTACTTTTGTATCATCACCTACTTCAATAATAGATTCTCTTGAGATATAGTGTCTTGAAGCTTCTCTGTCATCTTTATCTACAATAATCGCAAATAGACCTTTATGAGTTATCACATCACCTACTTTAATATCATGTACTCTATTTAAGTAGTCACCTGAAAGTTGGAAGTATTTAACTTGACCTTTTGCCCCTGCAGAGATTGTTCTAGTAACAGGTGCACCATCATCAACTTTAAGCTCTGATGCATAAGGGATTCTTGAAGGAACATTCCATCCATCTTTAATAACTTCAACTACAGAATCAAACTTACTTACAGTATCACCATTCTCATATGGGAAATATAACTTACCTTCGATCTTTCCAGATACACCTGCAAGCTCATTTGGCTTAGCTATATCATTCTTTCTAAAGTAGTATTTTTTCTCATCATTGTCATTACTAACACTGATAACTACCTCTTCGTGAGTAGTTTCAATATTTACTCTACCGTCAAATGGTGCATTTATCTTAGGCTCAACAAGTAAGATTGCTGCATTTCTTCTGTTTGCAATAATCTTATTACCATTTTTATTAGTATAAGTTTTGATATTGTAGTATCTTAAGAAACCTTCACTAGTTGTCTTTAGCTCTTTCTCTGCTTGAGTTGCAGATGCTGTACCACCAACATGGAAAGTTCTAAGTGTAAGCTGAGTTCCTGGCTCACCAATTGATTGTGCTGCAATAACTCCTACAGCTTCACCAGGATTTGCTTTTCTTTGCTCACCAAGGTTTAGACCGTAACATTTAGCACATAAAGTATTTTCAGCTTTACATGTAATAGGAGTTCTAATAACTACAGTTTTAACACCTGCATCTGTAACAATTTTTGCATCTTCTTCTGTTATTAAAGTACCTTCTGAGAAAAGAATCTCATTTGATATTGGATCAACAATATCGTGAGCGATAACTCTACCTGTAATTCTTTCTTCTAAAGACTCAATAAGTTCATTTCCATCAACAATATCAGTGATCTCAATACCTTCGTGAGTTCCACAGTCTTCAAGATCAATTCTAACATTTTGAGATACATCAATAAGTTTTCTTGTTAAGTAACCTGCATTTGCTGTTTTAAGAGCCGTATCCGCAAGACCTTTTCTAGCACCGTGAGTAGAAATAAAGTACTCAAGTACATTTAGACCTTCTCTAAAGTTTGAAAGAATTGGTGTCTCAATAATAGAACCATCTGGCTTAGCCATAAGACCCCTCATACCTGCAAGCTGTCTAATCTGAGCAGAAGAACCTCTAGCCCCTGAATCTGCCATCATATAAATAGAGTTAAATCCATCTTTATCTGATTGTACAAGATCCATCATCTCAGTCCCAAGTTTATTATTTAGTACTGTCCAGATATCAATAATCTTATTATATCTTTCCTGCTCTGTTAATAAACCTTGGTTAAATTGCTTTTGAACTTCGATAACTTCTTTTTTAGAAGCAGCAACTCTTTGTGCCTTAGTATCAGGAATTTTAATATCATCAACTGAGATAGAAACACCAGCACTTGTTGCATATTTAAAACCAAGATTCTTAAGGTTGTCAAGGAACTTAGGAGTTACTTCATATCCACCATGCTTATATATAAAATCAACTAAAGTACCAATATCTTTTTTCTTTAAGACTTTATTCCAAAGATCTAAAGGAACAAAATCAGGTAAAATACTATGAATGATCAATCTACCTGCTGTAGTTGTAACTAACTGCCCATCTATAACAGTTCTAACTCTAGCATGAATATCAACTTTATTTAGTTCTAATGCCATCATAACTTCATTTAGGTTTGCAAATATTTTATGCTCACCAACTACACCCTCTTTTTGTAATGATAGGTAATAAATACCTAAAATCATATCCTGAGAAGGTACGGCAATTGCTCTACCTGATGCAGGAAGAAGAATATTCATAGAACTCATCATAAGTACTTTTGCCTCAGCAACAGCTTCTTGTGATAAAGGAACATGCACAGCCATCTGGTCACCATCGAAGTCGGCATTAAATGCAGCACACACTAACGGGTGTAACTGAATCGCTTTACCGTCAATAAGTATCGGGTGGAATGCTTGAATAGAAAGTTTGTGAAGTGTCGGTGCTCTATTTAACAGTACAGGATAATCTTCAACGATCTCAGCTAAACACTCCCAAACTTCATTTGTTTCTGCCTCAATTAATCTCTTTGCAGATTTTAGTGTTGTAGCATAACCTTTCTCTTCTAGTTTTGCCATTAGGTGCGGCTTAAATAATTCAAGTGCCATCTTCTTAGGGATACCACATTGATCCATATTTAAGTTAGGACCAACAACAATTACAGATCTACCAGAGAAGTCAACTCTTTTACCAAGTAAGTTTTGTCTAAATCTACCTTGCTTACCTTTAATAATTTCAGATAAAGATTTAAGAGGTCTTTTATTTGCACCTTTTACGGCATTAGTTGTTTTTGCATTATCAAATAGTGCATCTACAGCTTCTTGAAGCATTCTCATCTCATTTCTGATAATGATCTCTGGAGCATCTAGTTCAGTAAGTCTTTTAAGTCTGTTATTTCTATTGATAACTCTTCTGTAAAGGTCATTTACATCAGATACGGCAAACTTTCCACCATCTAGTGCTACAAGAGGTCTAAGATCAGGTGGAAGTACAGGAAGAACAGTAAGCATCATCCACTCAGGTCTGTTTCCAGAGTTGATAAAGTTTTCAACAACCTTTAATCTTTTTACAATAGTTTTCTTCTTAGCTTCAGATTTTGTTGCACTCATCTGATCTTTTAAATTATTTAGAAGTTCTACAAGATCAAGTCCTTTAAGAAGGTTTTGTACTAAAGTACCACCCATATTAGCTTCAAAACCTGTATGAGAATAGTTCTCTTCTATACTTCTGTATTGCTCTTCATTTAGGATATCATACTTTTGTACAGCTTTTGAGTTTTCACTGTCGTAGTATGCAGAACCCGGATTATTTACGATATATGCTTCGTAGTATAATACTCTTTCAAGATCTTTCAGTTTTACACCTAAAAGTGTACCAACTCTTGAAGGCAATGATGATACCATCCAGATATGAGCTACAGGTGCAACTAGATCAATGTGACCCATTCTGTGTCTTCTTACTTTAGAAGATGTAACTTCAACACCACACTTCTCACATACAACACCTTTGTATCTCATTTTCTTGTATTTACCACAAATACACTCATAATCTTTTATAGGTCCAAAGATCTTAGCACAGAATAAACCATCTCTTTCAGGTTTTAATGTTCTATAGTTTATAGTCTCAGGCTTTTTTACTTCACCAGAAGACCAAGAAAGAATTTTCTCAGGACTTGCTAGTTTTAATTGAAATGCCGAAAAATCTGTCGGCTTTTCTAACTCTTGAATCTCTATTGGGTTTAATACTGTCTCATTATTGCTCATCTGCATCCGCCTCTTCAAAAATTTCTACATCAAGACCAAGTGCTTGAAGTTCTTTTGTTAAAACAAAGAATGTTTCAGGAACACCTGATTTTGGTACATTCTCTCCATTTGCAATCGCTTTGTATGCTCTTGTTCTACCTTCAACATCATCCGATTTAGTAGTTAGCATCTCTTTAAGAACTGAAGTTGCACCGTATGCTTCAAGTGCCCAAACTTCCATCTCTCCGAATCTCTGACCACCAAATAGTGCTTTACCACCAACTGGCTGTTGTGTTACTAGTGAGTATGGTCCAGTAGATCTTGCGTGAACTTTCTCATCAACCAAGTGATGAAGTTTTAGCATATACATAACACCAACATTAACTCTCTCAGCCATCTTCTCACCAGTCATACCGTCATATAGTTCAGTTTTACCGTCACTATCCATTTTAGCTAATTCAAACAGTTTTTCAAACTCATCAGCCTTTGTACCGTCAAATACAGGAGTAGCAAACCTAACACCTCTAGACCAGTCTCTACCATACTCAATAAGCTCTTCATCACTCATTTTACCAAGTAACTCTTTTGCACCCATAAGTTTTGCAACATCTGCTATCTCTGTCATCTTAGATCTAAGGTCTTTTATAAATGTAGCTTTTTTAGCTTCAAACATCTCTTGGATCTCATTACCTAGTTTTTTACCGGCATACCCTAAGTGTACTTCTAATATCTGACCGATATTCATCCTTGAAGGAACTCCAAGTGGGTTAAGAATAACATCAACTGTTGATCCATCTTCCATGTATGGCATATCAACTTGAGGTACTATATTAGAAACGATACCTTTGTTACCGTGTCTACCTGCCATTTTATCACCAACCTTGATCTTTCTTTTAGTTGCGATATAAACTTTAACCTGCTTAATAACACCGTTTGGTAAGATGTCATCATGCTCTAATACTGAAAGTTTCTCTTCATGGTTTTCTCTAAGAACTGCTTTTTCTTTTATAAAGTGTTCTTTGATTCTATTGTACTCTTTTGTTACCTCTTTTGAAAAAGAAGCAATAACTTTTTTCATAGCAAATCTATTGATATTTGCTAAATCTTCTTCAGATATCTTAGTACCTTTTTTATAAACAGTATCGTTTATCTCTACATCTTTTTCAAGGTCGCTACTAGAGATAAGAGAATTAACTTTTAAGTTTTCTTCTCTGTCTAACATCATTAATTTATCATGGTGTTCTATATCAAGATTAGATTTTTCCTCTTCGATAGTAGACATAGCTCTGTCATCTTTTTCATAACCTTTTTTAGTAAATACTTTTACATCAACAACAACACCTTCTATAGATGCAGGACAGTAAAGTGATTTATTGATAACATGACCGGCTTTTTCACCAAAGATAGCTCTTAACAGTCTCTCTTCAGGAGTTGGTTTGATCTCACCTTTTGGAGTAACTTTACCAACCATGATCATACCTGGCTTTAAGAATGTACCTATTTTTACAATACCACAATCATCAAGGTGTTCAATAGACTCAGCTTTTACACCTGGAAGATCTTTTGTGATCTCTTCGTTACCATGCTTAAGCTCTCTTGCTTCAACCTCTTTTTCATAAATATGAACAGAAGTAAATGCATCATCTTTAATTAGCTTTTGAGAAAGGATAATCGCATCCTCATAGTTGTAACCATTCCAAGGCATAAATGCAACTGTAGCATTCACACCAATAGCAAGTTCACCTTTGTCCATAGATGGACCATCAGCGATAACTTGACCTTTTCCAATAACCTGACCAGTTTTTACACTTGCTCTTTGACCAAAAGTAGTGTTGTTGTTTGTTCTTGCATTTTTACCTAAAATATAGTGATCAATAAATGCACCGTTATCATCTTCACCTTTAATGAAGATATTTTTAGCATCAGCTTTCTCAACAACACCTTCTCTGTCGGCTTTTATACTTGCCCAAGAATCTCTTGCAACAGTTTTTTCTAAACCAGTTCCAACAAATGGAGCATTTGGTCTAAGTAATGGAACTGCTTGTCTCATCATGTTCGATCCCATAAGTGCTCTGTTGGCATCATCATGCTCTAAGAATGGAATAAGTGATGCAGCAACACCCATAACCATGGCAGATGAAATATCAATAAGCTCAACTTTAGCAGATTCGATAAGCATAATCTCACCGTCTATTCTAGCTTCTGTTAGTGCTTCAGCTATCTTACCGTCTTTAGTAAGTTTAGTAGAACCAGGAGCAATAACCTTACCCTCTTCTTGAGTTGCAGTAAAGTATTCGATTGTCTCAGTTACAACACCATCAATAACTTTTTTGTAAGGAGTTTCAATAAATCCAAGGTTGTTTACTTTAGAATAAGTAGATAAAGTATTGATAAGACCAATATTTTGACCCTCTGGAGTCTCAACCGGACAAATTCTTCCGTAGTGAGTTGGGTGAACATCTCTTACTTCGAATCCAGCTCTCTCTTTTACAAGACCACCTTCACCAAGTGCAGAAAGTCTTCTTTTATGTGTAACTTCAGATAATGGGTTAGTTTGATCCATAAACTGTGATAACTGACCAGATGTAAAAAACTCAGTAATAGTTGATGTAATCATCTTAGAGTTAATAAGATCATGAGGCATTAAATCTTCCATAGAACCACTTAATGTAGTCATCTTATCTCTAATAGCTTTTTGCATTTTAACAAGACCAGAGTGAAGCTCATTTGCAAGTAATTCACCAATTGATCTAATTCTTCTGTTTCCTAAGTGATCTCTATCATCAACATGACCTTGTCCAGCTTTAACTTTGATAAGGTACTTAACAGTTTTGATAATATCTTCATGAGTTAAAACAGTCACATACTCAGGTACATTTAGTCCAAGTTTGTGGTTCATTTTCATTCTACCAACTTTAGTTAGATCATATCTTTCTGGATCAAAGAAAAGTTTTTTGATAAATTCTCTTGCAGCTTCTTTAGTTACAGGCTCACCCGGTCTCATTACTTTGTATATTCTAATAGCACAAAGATCATTTTCATCATCAATCTGCTCAGTTTGCTTCAATAGCTTTAAAGACTCAGCATCTGCTTTAAATGCATTAATAATAGAATCATCAACACCATCTGCTAGATCATTAGCTATATCAAAGTTATCAAAGCCAAGATCAAGAAGCTTCTTAAGTTTAAGATCATCTAAATTTGTAAGTGCATCAAATAAAACTTCTCCTGATTCTGGATCGAATATAGTAGATGCTGTATGTCTTTCCATTAACAATTCAACAGGATATTCAACAAACTTCAAGCCACCCTCAGCAAGGGCATTTGCCTTTCTTGTAGTAAGTCTTTTACCAGCTGCTATAATTAAGTTACCTTTATCATCGATAAGATCATATTCAACTTTACCAGTAAAGTCTTCTGCTCTAAACTCTGTCAAGAATTTATTGTTTTTAACTTTTATATTAACTACCGGGTAGAATAATTTGATTATCTCCTCTTTACTATAGTCAAGTGCTCTTAACATAATAGTAACAGGTACTTTTCTTCTTTTGTTAATTCTTACATAAAGGATATCTTTAGCGTCATACTCAAAGTATAACCAAGATCCTCTATCAGGAATAATTTGACCTGTATAGATCAGTTTATTTGTAACAGTAGCTGCTTCTTCCTCTTTGAAAATAACACCTGGAGATCTATGTAGCTGGTTTACAACTACTCTTTCAACACCGTTTACTACAAAAGAGATTCTTTCTGTCATTAAAGGGATCTCTCTAATGTATAAAGACTGTTCTTTAATATCTTTTACACCAGTAATCTCACCAGTTTTTTCATCAAGTTCATTAAGAGTTAATCTTACATTAATTCTTAAAGGGATTGAAAAAGTAAGTCCTCTTACCATAGATTCTTGTACAGTATATTTTGGTTTTCCAACCTCACTACTTATATAATCTAGTCTGAATCTGTTTTGAGAGTCATGAATAGGGAAAGCTGATTTGAAAACTTTTTCAATTCCTGCTTGTGACCTATCATCATGACCAACCATTAAAAAATTATCATAACTACTTTGTTGTAATTGTAATAGATTTGGTATATCGATCTTTTGTGGATTTTTTGCAAAATCTACTCTTAATCTATTTCCTGATTGTAATGAATTTAACATATGAGCCTTTCTTCAAAATTATGTTAATTAACGCACATAAAAACGCAACATTATTTAGATTGGAAAACATCCTAACCTATATCTGGGCAAATATCAAACATAGGTTAAAATGCAGTTTTTCTTATAAACGACGAATGCCCCGCTAATATAGCGGGGCATTACTATCAAGTTTTTTTATAAGTATTATTTATAAAATTACTTAAGTGCTACTTTTGCTCCAGCAGCTTCTAAGTCAGCTTTTGCAGCTTCAGCATCTTCTTTAGAGATACCTTCTTTAACTACAGCACCAGCTTCTTCAGCCATTGCTTTTGCTTCTTTTAATCCAAGACCAGTTAGAGCTCTAACTACTTTAATTACATTGATTTTCTTCGCACCAGCGTCTTCAATAACAACACTAAACTCAGTTTGTTCTTCAGCAGCTTCAGCAGCTCCACCAGCAGCACCAGCTACTGCTACAGGTTGTGCAGATACACCAAACTTTTCTTCAAATTCTTTTACTAATTCAGAAAGCTCTAATACGCTTAATCCTGAAATATATTCTAATACATCTTCTTTAGAGATTGCCATTTTATTTCCTTTAATTTATCTTATAATAAAATATTATTTAATGCAGCTTAATTGCTGCAACATTATGAAGCAATTATGCTGCTTCTTCTTCTTTTTTCTTTCTAAGAGCATCAAGCCCAATTGTAAAGTTAGTAACAGGTGCCATCCATGTAGCAGCAAGCATACCAAGAAGCTCTTCTCTACCAGGTAATTTAGCAAATGCATTAACAGTAGCTTCGTCAGCTGCCTTACCTTCAATGATACCACACTTAATAGCGAAAGTATCTTTATTAGCAGAAGCAAATTTATCAGCAATTTTACATGCAGTAATTTGATCATTTGACCAAATAAAGATATTTGTTCCAGTTAATTCAATTGATTCTAATTCAGCATTTTTAACTGCAATAGAAACTAAAGAGTTTTTTGCAACTTGAACTTTTGCTCCAGCTTCTAAAGCAGCTTGTCTTAAAACCTCTAAAGACTTGTGAGAAGTACCTTTATAGTTTGCAACTACGATAGCTTCTGATTCTTTAAATTCATTTGTTAAAGCTTCAATAATCTCATTTTTTTGTAATTTTGTCATATATATTTCTCCTTTCAAAACATCCAACTTCAGCAGGACTTATAAAATACGGGAGTTGTATTTTACCGGCTATCTTCAGTTTTAATGTAGTGCTTTGAATAACACTCAAATATAGAGACAATATCTCCACTATTGAATATTAAAAAAGAGGTAGAAAACTACCTCTTTATTTTCGTTTGGCGATTATAGCCAAACTTATATTTAAATAAACTTTAATAAAAAAGAATCTCATAACAATCTATCTCACTTCGTTCAATACGATTGATACGCTTTGCTAATTCGCATTAGTCTCACAGGTAAATCCTCGATTTACAACTGTTCCACTAAATTAGCTAAAAAAGCAAAGAAATTTGCTTTTTATTTACGCTAATTTATTTAATATCCATCATCTCTGAGCTATCAACTACTACAGATGGGCTCATTGTTAAAGAGATTGCAGCTTTAGTAATATATCTACCTTTTGCACTTGCAGGTTTAGCTTTGTTAACTGCAGATAAA
>JAYEKV010000161.1:24226-35531 GCA_034716855.1 Campylobacterota bacterium
TTATTTAATATCCATCATCTCTGAGCTATCAACTACTACAGATGGGCTCATTGTTAAAGAGATTGCAGCTTTAGTAATATATCTACCTTTTGCACTTGCAGGTTTAGCTTTGTTAACTGCAGATAAAATAGTTTCAATATTTTCTTTTATAGCATCAGCAGAGAAAGAAACTTTACCAACACCACAGTGGATGTTACCTTTTTTATCAACTCTATATGTAACTTTTCCACCTTTAGCTTCACCAACTGCTTTAGTTACATCCATAGTTACCGTTCCTGTTTTAGGATTTGGCATTAAACCTTTTGGTCCAAGAATTCTACCTATTTTACCAACTAATCCCATAGTATCAGGTGTAGCAATAAGTACATCAAAATCTATGTTTCCAGCTTGGATAGACTCAACTAAGTCATCGTTACCAACTATATCTGCACCGGCAGCTTTAGCTTCATCCATTTTTGTTCCCTTAGCAAAAACTGCAACTCTTACAGTTTTACCAGTACCATTTGGAAGAACTACAGCACCTCTGATCATTTGATCAGCATGTCTTGGATCTACATTTAGGTTTAATGCTAAATCAACAGTTTCGTCAAATTTAGCAGATTTTAACTCTTTTACTAAAGCTACAGATTCAGCTAATGAATATGCTTTAGTAGCATCTACTTTTTCTAATAAAGATTTATATCTTTTATTCATATTTTTTCTCCGCAAATAATTTTATTTATTCTTCCACTTTTTAAGTCGTGTGGTAGTTTGACTAAATGATTTAGATTACTCTACTTCAATACCCATTGATCTACAAGAACCTTCAACAATTTTTGCAGCTTGCTCAGGATCTTTAGTGTTAAGATCAGCGATCTTTTGCTCTACTACCTCAAGAACTTGTGCTTTAGTTAATTTAGCAACTTTATTCTTTAATGGATTGTCAGAACCTTTTTTAAGATTAGCTTTTTTCATAATAAGCTCACTCATTGGTGGTTGCTTAGTTACAAATGTAAAACTTTTATCATTATATACTGTAATCTCTACAGGGATTTTAAATCCTGCATTTTGCTTTGTTTTTTCATTGAATGCTTTACAGAATTCCATGATGTTGATACCTCTTTGACCAAGAGCTGGTCCAACAGGTGGTGATGGGTTAGCAGCACCGGCAGGTATTTGAAGTTTTAATACACCATCTATTTTCTTTGCCATATTTTGTTTCCTTAAATTTTAGTGTTAAGTGTTAAGTATGAAGTGTTCTCACTCTACTTAACAGATTTGAGTTGTACTAGCAGTAAATGCTAAGTACTAAATATTATAATTTAACATTTAGTACTTAGCACTTAGTAGTTTCTACTCTACTCTTTCTACTTGTGTATAAGATATCTCAACAGGAGTGTTCCTACCAAAGATAAGTACATTAAGTTTTAACATACCTGAAGTCATATCAAATGATTCAACTACACCGTTGAAGTTTGCAAATGAGCCCTCTTTGATTCTAAGCATCTCACCCTCTTCGAATGAAACTCTAGGTTTAGCAGCTGCTCTATTTTCAACTTTTTCTAAGATTTGATTTATATCTTTTTCACTTAAAGGTGAAGGTTTTTTAGATTCACCGATAAATCTACCAACTTTAGGCATTGATTGAATAGCATGCCATAATGCCGTATCAAGATCAATTTTGGCAAATACATAAGCTGAATACAAAGGTCTTTCAACCACAACTTTTTTACCTTTTTTGATCTCTATTAGATCTTCTGTAGGTACAAGAACATCTTGTATTCTATCATCTTGCATATCAGTTGAAAGTTGCTCTAAAGCTCTTTTTATAGTAAGTTCACTTCCTGAGTGTGTTTGTATCGCATACCATCTATGTGCCATTAGAACTCCTAATTCATTACTGAAGATAAACTTACTGACATTAAAGCATCAATAAGTGCTAAAAATAGTGATATAACTGTCACTACAACAAATACTGATAAATAAGCACTTTTTACTTGCTCTTTAATCGGGAAGATAACTTTGTGAAGTTCATCTTTAGCTTGTTTATAATATAAACTTAATTTATTCAAAATAATACCTTTTAAAATAAAAACTAAAAGATAAAAATTTAAAAAAGTTTTTACTTTTTACTTTTTACTTTTATATTGATTTATGGCAGGCCAAGAGGGACTCGAACCCCCAACACCCGGATTTGGAATCCGGTGCTCTACCATTGGAGCTATTGGCCTAAAGAAGATTAAAACAAACAAAGAGTATAGCTCTTCGTTTGTTTTAGCGTTAAAGAAGATTAAGACTTAAGCTTAACTTCTTTATGAACTGTATGTTTTTTAAGTCTTGGACTATATTTCTTAGTCGAAAACTTTTCTGTATGTGTCTTAGGATTTTTCATAGTAGTGTAAGTGATATCACCACACTCTTCACATTTTAATCCTATTTTAATTCTATCACCAGCCATAATTATTACTCGATGATTTCAGCAACAACACCAGCACCAACAGTTCTACCACCTTCTCTGATAGCGAACTTAGTACCTTTGTCAAGTGCGATAGGAGCAACTAGTTCAACAGTCATCTCTACATTATCACCTGGCATAACCATTTCAGTACCTTCAGGTAAAGTACAAGAACCAGTTACATCTGTAGTTCTTACATAGAATTGTGGTCTGTATCCTGAGAAGAATGGAGTATGTCTACCACCTTCCTCTTTAGAAAGGATATAAACTTCACATCTGATTTTAGTATGTGGAGTAATTGATCCTGGCTTAACAAGAACTTGTCCTCTTTCTACATCTTCTTTTTTGATACCTCTAAGAAGGATACCAGCGTTATCACCAGCTTCTCCAACTTCCATCTCTTTTCTGAACATCTCAATACCAGTTACAGTAGTAGTTTGAGTATCTTTGATACCAACGATCTCAATCTCTTCACTTAACTTAACAGTACCTTTTTCGATTCTACCAGTAACAACTGTACCTCTTCCTGGGATAGAGAATACATCTTCAACAGGCATTAAGAAATCTTGATCCGTATCTCTTGTAGGAGTTGGGATGTAAGCATCTACTTCAGCCATAAGGTTGTATATCTTCTCAGACCACTCACCAGATGTACCAGCTTTAGCTTCTTCTAATGCTTGGAATGCAGATCCTGCAACGATTGGAGTATCATCACCTGGGAAATCGTACTCAGAAAGTAACTCTCTAACTTCCATTTCAACAAGCTCTAACATCTCTTCTTTATCTTCATCATCTAATTGATCTTCTTTATTTAAGAATACAACGATGTATGGTACACCAACTTGCTTAGATAATAGGATATGCTCTCTAGTTTGTGCCATTGGACCATCAGTAGCAGCGATAACTAAGATAGCTCCGTCCATTTGTGCAGCACCAGTAATCATGTTTTTAACATAATCGGCGTGACCTGGACAGTCTACATGAGCGTAGTGTCTAGTTTCAGTTTCATACTCAACATGAGAAGTAGCGATTGTAATACCTCTTTCTCTCTCTTCTGGAGCGTTATCGATTTGATCGTAATCCATAGTAGCTTGACCATTCTTAAGCCCTAAACACATAGTGATTGCAGCTGTTAATGTAGTTTTACCATGGTCAACATGACCGATTGTACCGATATTTACATGCGGTTTACTTCTTTCAAATTTTTCTTTTGCCATTTTTTTTCCTTATTAAGATTTATAAAATTAACCCTCTGAGTAGATAAGCCATAGGCTAATCTATTCAAAGGGATGAATGTTTGTTTTGATCATACACCCAATTAGTGGAGCCTACGATAAGACTTGAACTTACGACCTCTTACTTACCAAGCAAGTGCTCTACCCCTGAGCTACGTAGGCGTAATTCTACCTAAACAAAACTAAAAATAAAATTAAATGATTACAATGGATATAAATTATAAATTTATGAGTATACTGATAAGTTACGAGATGTTCGTATTTTACTCAGCTTCCAGTGTATTCGTTTATGTGGAGCGGGTGACGCGACTCGAACGCGCGACAATCTGCTTGGAAGGCAGAAGCTCTAGCCAACTGAGCTACACCCGCAGTTATGGTGGTGAGGGAAGGATTTGAACCTTCGAAGCCGTAGGCGGCGGATTTACAATCCGCAGGATTTGACCACTCTCCAACCTCACCAATATAAACTGGTAATAGCGCTGATCTTAAATATTAAGATGAACACTTTAACAATAAAATGGAGCTTCAGATAGGAGTCGAACCTACGACCTGCTGATTACAAATCAGCTGCTCTACCAACTGAGCTACTGAAGCATAAAAACGAAATGGTGGTTCGAGGCAGAATCGAACTGCCGACACATGGATTTTCAATCCATTGCTCTACCGACTGAGCTATCAAACCATCTTCGTTTTTGTGCTGGAATTATAATAGAACAATACTTAAATATATCTTAATTTTTCAACAAATTTACAAATCTTTTAAATTCTTCTCCTCTGTGAGCGTATGATTCAAATTGATCCAATGACGATGCCGCAGGAGAAAGGATAGATACACCACTGTTTATAGTGCTTAGTTTGTTTTTTATCTCTTCTACTGCTTTGTCTATTTTATAACATTCTGTTGATCTTATATTGTGCTTTCTGGATAAATCAAAAAGTTTTTTTGTATTTTTACCTACTAAATACAGTTCAATCTTATATTTTTTAATCTCTTCGAATAATGGTATCAGATCTGCACCTTTATCATCACCGCCCAAGATAAGGTTTATATTTTTATCTTTATATGTTTTTAATGCATTGATCGTTGCATCTATATTTGTTGCTTTAGAATCATCAACCCATAAATATTTGTTTTTATCGTAAAACTCTTCAAGTTTATGGGGATCCTGTACAAAGCTGTTTATTTTATCATAGTCCAATTTGGTATTATAAAGTTTTTGAGTTGCAAGTGCTAAAACCGCATCTTGCAAAAAGGGTTCTTTAAATTTAATTTTTTGAATATCTATATCAAATTGCTTAGCAAGGTCGTTAGTATCTTTATAATAATAAACTCTTGCATCACTTTTTGTATCTTTGTACTTATATGGTACTATGGCCATATCATTTTGACCCATCATCGTTAATGGTTTTAATTTGCTGTCTCTATACTCTTCAAATGAACCGTGCCATGATATGTGATCTTCGCTTATTGGGAGTAATATATAGATATTTGGTTTTACTTTATTTGTATAATGCAGTGTAAAAGATGATGTTTCCAATATTAAAGGTTGAAGATTTGAGGGTGAAGGGCGAAGGTTTTTTGATATTTGGGCTAAGGGTGTACCTATATTTCCACCACACAATGCACCCTCATCTTTTAAAAGACGGTATATCATTGATGTAGTTGTTGTCTTTCCATTCGTACCGCTTATCCATATAGTAAAAGGTTGAAGGTTTGAGTTTGAAGATTGAAGGAACAGATCATAATCACTTATCTTGTTTTTTGTATTTTTTACAAGATAGTTATATGGAGGAATTCCAGGACTAACTACTGTCAATTCCTCACTATTTACATCAAATATCTCTTTATCTGCATCATCAAGTAGTTTAGCATCCGGATAAACTTCTTTTATTGCGAGGGCTGTCTTACCTTTACCTAATACTCTCATAACTTCCTCAAATTTATTTTCTATCGTATCTTTAAACTTGCCAGAGCAAGTAGATTTGTCATAAATGCAATAATCCAAAATCGTACGATCACTTTATTTTCAACCCACCCTTTTTGTTCAAAATGGTGATGAATAGGAGCCATTAAAAAGACTCTTTTGTTTCTATACTTATAACTTCCTACTTGTAAGATAACAGAAACCGCTTCTATAACAAATATAAAACCTACAAGGATAAGGAGTATCTCACTTTTTGCAACAATAGCCATATATCCCATAAAACCACCTATTGCCAAACTTCCGCTATCTCCCATAAATACTTCAGCAGGATGTGAGTTATACCATAAAAAGGCAATAAGACTTCCTATAAAACAAGCTCCTATTATTGCCAACTCTCCTGTTAATTGAATACTTGGAAGTAAAAGATAGTTACTTATAACAGCATGTCCTGTAATGTATACGATTAAAGACAAAGTAAAAAAGCCCATAATAGAAGGGACGGTTGCCAGTCCATCAAGACCATCTGTAAGATTTACTGCATTTGTAGTAGCTGTCATCACAAGTGTCCAAAACACTATTGAGTACAGCCCCATATCAAAAATAGGATGTTTATAAAAAGGTAGATAAAGCTCTGTCGTATGATCTGCGTAAAATAAAACACCTATGACCAGCAAGGATGCGATAACCTGAAGAAGCAATTTCATTTTTGCACTTAAGCCTTCATCGTTCTTACTGGAAACTATCTTTGCAAGATCATCTTTTATACCAATAAGACTAAACAATACAATAGCGGCTAATCCACCAACAACATAATAATTATTCAATTTTGCAGTTAATACTGTTGCTACTATAGTTGATACGACGAAGACTACCCCTCCCATTGTAGGGGTTCCTGCTTTTGCCTGATGTGAGTCTGGTGCATGTTCATATATGGGCTGATTTGCTTTTTTATCTTTTGCCCACCTGATAAATTTAGGCATTAAATATACCGTTAAAAAAAAGCCTATAAAAAAGCCTATACCTGCCCGTATTGAAATATATTGAAATATATTTATGTCAAGATGTCTATAAAACCAATAAAACAATGTTTAACCTTTATTTCGATAAAATATACGCGATTATATCTAAAAAATTATTAAGGCAATAAACAAAAATGGATAATAAAAAAGCAATCTTAATCATAACAGATGGTATTGGACATAATAGTTCATGTAATTTCAATGCATTTTGTAATGCAAATAAACCAACATACGATAAACTATTTAAAGAGACACCGTATAGTTTGATAAAAACATATGGAGAATATGTAGGACTTCCTAATGGACAAATGGGTAATAGTGAAGTTGGTCATATGAGTATTGGAGCAGGAAGAGTTTTATATCAAGACCTTGTAAAAGTAAACATAGCAATTAAAGAGGATACTTTAAAAGATAATGAAATATTAAAAGATACTATTGAAACTTCAAATGCTATTCACCTTTTAGGACTGGTAAGTGATGGTGGTGTGCACTCACATATAGAGCATATAAAAGCTCTTGCCAAACTGGCATCAGCACAAAATAAAAAGACTTACTTACATGTAATAACTGACGGTAGAGATGTTGCACCGGATTGTGCAAAAAAATATATTCAGCAGTTGATAGAGATCTGTGACCATAATATCAGTATAGCAACTGTATCGGGTAGATACTATGCTATGGACAGAGATAACAACTGGGATAGAATCGAATCTGCTTTTATGGCAATAGATGAAGCCCAATACAAAACAACAGACGATATTTTAACTTACATAGATAACTCATATGAAAAAAAAGTATTTGATGAATTTATACTTCCTGCATCTTTTGGTCACTATGAAGGTGTAAAAAACGGTGACGGTATCATATTCTGTAACTTTAGAAGTGATAGAATGAGAGAGATGAGTTCTGTTTACGGAAATGATAAGTTCAATGAATTTGAAAAAACTTCAAAAGATATAAATATAGCTACTATGACTGAATATAACAAAAACTTACCGCTTCCAGTATTATTTCCCAAAGAAAGCCCTACAAATACTTTAAGTGAAGTTATTTCAAAAGCAGGACTTACACAACTGCATACAGCAGAAACAGAAAAATATGCCCATGTTACCTTCTTCTTCAACGGAGGAGTTGAAGACCCATTCGAAAATGAACAAAGAGTTCTTATACCAAGTCCAAAAGTAGCAACATATGATCTACAGCCACAAATGTCTGCACCACAAGTTAGTAAAGCAGTACAGCAAGGTATGACAGATGGTAAAGATTTTATAGTAGTAAACTTTGCAAACGGTGATATGGTTGGTCATACAGGTGTATATGAAGCTGGAATCAAAGCAGTTGAAGCAGTAGATAAAGAGCTTGGTGTTATAATTGAACAAGCACAGGTAAATGGTTATGATATAGTTCTTACAAGTGACCATGGAAATTGTGAAATGATGAGAGATAAAGATGGAAATACACTGACAAACCATACTGTTGGAGATGTATACTGTTTTGTTATTTCAAATGAAGTAACAAGTGTTAAAGAGGGAGCTCTTAACAATATTGCACCAACTATTTTAAAACTTATGGATCTTAAAATACCAAAAGATATGGATGAACCGCTTATATAACAAGGATAAAAAATGGATAATATAATTAATGATTTAAAAAATGTAGACCTTCTAATCGTAGAAGATGGTCAGGATATTAGAGATATAATGTATTCCACTTTACACAAAATATTTAAAAATACCAGAACTGCCATAGATGGAGTGGATGGTTTAGTAAAATTTAACGATAAACAACCTGATATAGTATTATCTGATATAAGGATGCCAAATATGTCAGGTAATGATATGATCGAGGAGATGAAGAGGATCAACCCTGATATACCTATCATTGTTATTACAGGTCACGGCAGACTTATGAAAAAAAATATCAATGCAGATCTTATTTTAGAAAAACCCATTAAGTTCAATAGATTAGTTGAAGAGATACACAACCTTGTACAGTAAACATGGCATCACTTTTTATAGATAAATTAACCATAAAATACGATCAAAATATATTGGTTGATCTCTTTAAAGGTGATGTTAAAACTTTAGATATAAAATCTTCATTAGCTCTTGTAGGACAAAGCGGTAGTGGAAAATCACTAAGCTTAAAGGCTATTCTAGATCTAATCCCTTCCAATCTAAAGATGGATATAAATTATACCTGTGATTTTAAACTATCTAAAAAAAACATTGGTTTTATACCTCAAAATCCTTTTACTTCTTTGTCTCCCATGACAAAAATATATAAACAATTTTTCAAAACAGACTCAAGTCTATATACAAAAAATGAAATTGACAGCTTTTTATCTCTTGTTGATCTGCCAAGTGAAATAAAATATAGATTTCCCTCACAACTAAGTGGTGGTCAGCTTCAACGAGTTGTTATAGCAATAGCACTAAGTAACCGTCCAAAACTTCTTCTTTTAGATGAACCAACAACAGCCCTTGACACGAAAAATAAAAAGATCATACTTTCTCTTTTAAAAAAACTACAAAATGAGCTGGGTTTTATAACAATTTTTATAAGTCATGATATAGCTTCCGTAAAAGATATATGCAACTATACAGCAGTTATGAAAAATGGCACAATAGAAGAATACGGTACAACACAACAAATAATAGAACAACCTAAAAACCAATACACAAAGATGCTTTTATCAAGTGATTTTAATAACAGAGAATTTAGAGTATGATAAAAAAACTTTTTTTAATATTTTTACTTTTTAGTATTGGTATAGTGATCTGGCTTATAATATTATACTCACAAATTCGTTTTAATGTGGATGAGATCGTAAACTATGATCCAAAACTAACTACAAGATTTTATGATAAAAATGATCAGTTAGTAGGTAATATTTTTGATGATGAGCATAGAATTTATGTAAAATATGAAAATATACCTCCAAGGATAACAGAAGCCTTAGTAGCAATAGAAGACACAAACTATTTTGAACATAAGGGTATAAATATAGATGCCATAATAAGAGCAATAATAAAAGATATAAAACATATGGCATTGGTTGAAGGGGCAAGTACCTTAACCCAACAGCTTGTAAAAACAATGGTATTAACCCGTGACAAAAAGATAATAAGAAAAATAAAAGAGGTTCTTTTATCTCTACGCCTTGAGACACTCTTAACCAAAGAGGAGATCTTAGAAAGATACTTAAACCATGTATATTTTGGACATGGTTATTATGGGATAAGAACAGCTGCTCAAGGTTACTTTCACAAAGAGTTGGATCAGCTTACTTTAAAAGAGATAGCTATACTTGTAGGACTTCCTAGAGCACCTAGTTTTTATGACCCTACTAAAAACTTCAAATATGCACTAATCCGTGCAAATCAAGTGATAAATAGGCTGCATAAACTAGGCTGGATAAACAATGATGAATATAAAAATGCCATCGATAGTATACCTACAGTATATAATGAAACAAGAACAAAAAACAAAGCACCTTATGTTATAGATATGGCTATAAAAGAACTAAGTAAAGATATTCCAGACTTAAGAGACGGTGGGTACAAGATTAATCTTACCATAGATCTGACAGCACAAAATATCGCAAGAGATGCTTTAAGATATGGTTATGATAGAGTAAAGAAAAGAGATATCAATATTGATAATAACAAAAGTACAACAAAAACTTTAAATGGTGGAATTGTAGTGCTTGAAAATAAAAGTGGTGCAATAAAAGCAATTGTTGGTGGAGTAGACTATAAAAAATCATCATTTAATAGAGCGACACAAAGTTTAAGACAACCAGGAAGTAGTGTAAAACCTTTCCTTTACCAAACAGCTCTAAACCTTGGTTATTCTACAGCAAGTAATCTAGTGGATATATCAAGAACATACAACTATAGATCATCTTCAAATGAAAAAAAGATCTGGCAGCCTAAAAACTATGAAAAAGATTTCAAAGGATTAGTTAGTCTAAGATATGCACTAGTACACTCAAGAAACTTGGCAACAATAAATCTTGTAACTGCAATGGGTATAGATGTGGTACACAAAGAACTAAACAGATATAACTTTAAAGATATACCTTACGATCTTTCCATTACTCTTGGAAGTTTTGGTATCTCACCTTTAGATCTTAGTGAAAAATACTCTGTTTTCTCAAATGCTGGAATTATGGTTAAACCATATCTTATATCAAGTATTACAAACAAATACAACGAAACAATAAACTTTGAAAAAGAGGAAAACTATATCACATCTCCTGCACAAAGCTATCTTATGACATCTATTTTAAGTGATGTTGTAAAAAACGGTACAGGAAAAAGGACAAGAGTAAAAGGTCTTGAAACAGCAGGTAAAACAGGAACAACAAATAATAATATAGATGCTTGGTTCTGTGGGTACTCCCCAACTTTACAAACAATAGTATGGTATGGAAATGATGATAATAAACCTATGAGAAGAACAGAAACAGGTGGACGAACTGCTGGACCTGCATTTAAATACTTTTATGAAAAATGGCTTGAGATACATCCAGAGATAAAAAGAAAGTTTGATATACCTGAAGGTGTGGAAACAAAATATTTCAATGGAAGAAAAGAGTTTTTTACCCAAATATCCGATATACCATCTTCTCAAACAAATATAAACACACCTGCAAAAGAGAAACTAAAGTCACCTATAGTTTTTTAA
>JAYEKV010000162.1:0-2576 GCA_034716855.1 Campylobacterota bacterium
TCCAAGAAATTACTTAGTCAAAGTTAAGATTCTAATCTAAAAGCGTTACATAAAGTAATGTAAAATGTCATATTATTGTCACATTTAATATTACTTTTTATTACCCAATATAGATTTTACATTTATTATACTATACTTATGCAAAACATAAGGAGTTATTATGAAAAAGTTTATGATTACAATATTAGGTGTATTGTTTTTTGGTGTAAGCTTATTTGGTTCTGGAATTTTAACACCAGAGCCATCAGTTGCACAAGCTAGCGGAGTAAAAGCAATCACTTTGGGTGATGCGAAAAAAATGCATGATGAGGGTGTTGTTTTTGTTGATGTAAGAGGTAAAGTATCTTATAAAAAACAAAGAATCACAGGTGCAAAGCATACTCAATATAAGGGAAAAGGTGGAAATAAAAATAAAATCCCTGAATTTGATAATTCAAAAGATAAGTTTAAAACAAAAACTTTGCCAAGTGATAAAAATGCAAAAGTGGTAGTTTACTGTACAAGTAAAAAGTGTTGGTTATCTTATAAAGCTGCATATGTAATGTCTAATCAACTTGGATATACAAATGTTTTCTGGATGAGAGACGGTATTATGGCTTGGGAAAAAGCAGGTTATCCAGTAGAATAATCTAACTATATTAATAAGGCGTAATAAAATATTATGCCCTATTAATTCTACTTCTTTCACAAAGGATAAAATAAGAATAAAATAGTTATTTTTATTTTATTTTTTAATATAATGATAAGACAATAGGAGATTGTATGCATAATTTAGGTATTAGGTGGAAAATATTTGTTTTAAATCTTATAGGATTATTTGGAATTCTATTCGCTTTGGGCTTGGGTATAAAAAATATTCAAGATGGAGAAAACTCTTTAAATACTTTTATAGAAGATGGGATGGTTCCAAATAACAAATCACAACAACTTAAAAGTGATATATCATGGTTTTACTATACACTTTTAGAGGTTACTAGTGAGTTTAAGGCAATAACAACTGCATCAGAAGAGATAAAAGTAAAAATAAAAGATGTTGATAAACTTGTTGCATCACTTGACAAACATTCTGTATTTACAAATGAAAAAAATAAAGAAATTGTTACTCTTGTTAAAGAAGATTGGGAAGTTATCAAGCAGGTATTTGATAAAGAGATTTTTAATGCACTTGAAGAAGAAGATACTGATATTATTATGGATATAGCACAAGATAGTTTTGCGGACGCATATTTTGATGCTTTAAAAAATCTTACAAAACTTGAAAAAGTTATTAACACTTCTTTTAGTGAGATACAAAGTAATAGTGAAAATAAATTTGATAAAAATTTCTATATAAGTATCTATTTTACTATAGGTATTGTGATTCTCTTTTTACTTATAGGGAATTTTATCTCAAAACAATATTTTGTTAAACCAATTGCAGAGTTTCAACATGGTTTATTGGAGTTTTTTAAATATCTAAATAAAGAAACAACAGAAACAACTTTGTTAGATGATAAATCAAATGATGAGATAGGCACTATGGCAAAAGTAGTAAATCAAAATATTACAAAAACAAAATCTTTAATAGACCAAGATCAAGCACTTATAAACGATGTAAAAAGAATAGTATCTTTAGTAAAAGATGGAAAAGTAAAACAACAAATAAACCTTTCTACTCAAAATAGTGGTTTAGAAGAGTTAAAAACTATTTTTAATGAGATGTTAGAAGTGATGGCTGCTAATGTATGTGGAGATATAAATAAAGTCCAAGCTGCATTAAAAGCTTTTCAAGAGCTTGACTTCACACACAGAATACAAGATCCTACAGGTAAAACTTCACAAGGATTAAACTCTTTAGCTGATATTATAAATAAGATGTTAGTAGATAATAAAGAAAATGGTTTAACACTAGATGTAAATTCAAATATACTACTTGAAAATGTTGATCTATTAAATAAAAACTCAAATGAAGCAGCAGCATCTCTTGAAGAAACAGCAGGAGCTCTTGAAGAGATAACAAGTAATATTTCAAGCAATACAGATAATATTGTTAAAATGTCAGGATTTGCAACTTCTCTTACAAACTCATCAAATGATGGAAAAATATTAGCAAATCAAACAACAGTAGCAATGAATGAGATAGATGAACAAGTAAATGCAATTAATGATGCTATTTCCGTAATAGACCAAATAGCATTTCAAACTAATATACTAAGTCTTAATGCAGCAGTTGAAGCAGCAACAGCAGGTGAAGCCGGTAAAGGTTTTGCAGTTGTTGCACAAGAGGTTAGAAACCTAGCTTCAAGAAGTGCAGAAGCAGCAAATGAGATTAAAGTTTTAGTTGAAAATGCAACAGCAAAAGCGAATAATGGTAAAGATATAGCAGATAAGATGATAGAGGGATACTCTGGATTAAATGAAAATATATCAAAAACAATTGAACTTATTTCGGATGTAGAATCTGCAAGTAAAGAGCAACTTCAAGGGATAGTACAGATCAATGATGCAGTAAATAGCCTTGACCAACAAACACAGCAAAATGCTATGATAGCTTCACAAGCACATGATGTAGCAGTCTCTACAGATGAGATAGCTAA
>JAYEKV010000162.1:2676-4059 GCA_034716855.1 Campylobacterota bacterium
TATTCATCAAATATATTTGGTAAAATATCTTCCGGGATTCCCCCTGCATTATCTTCAATAGATATGACAGCAGTATTTTCTTTTGTTTCTAGATCAAGTTTTACCCATGAGTCTTCTATATTTTTCTCTAACAATATATCTCTTGCATTATTTAAAATATTTATAATAACTTCAGCTAGTTCACCTACAACTAATGTTAGTTTTATAGGGTTGTTATATTCTATATTATTTTTAAGAGTGATACCATTGTCTTTTAATGATACACCTGCAATATCCAATGCTAGATCAATTCTATCTTGAAGTACAACTTCTTTTAATTCTTTTTTTTCTTTTAAAAAGTTTCTAAATGTATCTATGGTTTGAGACAGATAATTTACATTTTGTTCAATAGTAGATGTAAATTTTTCAATATCCTTATTGGTTAAAGCATTAAAAGATTGTTTAACTTGGATGCCAGTACTACAAGTATTGATAATTGATAGTGGTTGTCTCCATTGGTGGGCAATATTCCCTATCATTGCTCCCATATTTGCCATTTTTGATTGTTCAAATAACATTAACTCTTTTTCTATATTTTTAGCTACTTCATCTTTTACTTTTTGTTCTAGATTTTCATTTAATCTTGCAAGTTCTAATTCAGCTGTAATATCATGTCTTATTGCCATATATCCAATTTTGTTATTATGATAATCGTATTGAGGTGATATTGTCATCATAAAGGTATAGCTCGTATTGTCTTTTTTCCGATTTTTTGTTTTCCCATACCATATTTGATTATCTTCTATAGTATGCCACATAAGATCATGAAGTTCAGGAAGTGTATCTTGATGTTTCATTATAGCGTGTGTTTTACCTATGAGTTCATCTTCTGTAAATTGTGAGATTTCACAAAAAGCTTTACTCACTTCTATTATAACTCCATCTAGATCTGTTTTGGAGTATATAACATCATTACTGATAATATCTAGACTTTTATTAAGTTCATAAGTTTGTTCTTCTACTCTTCTATTTAATTCATCCTCTTTTAATTCTTGTTCTATAATTGAATTTAGATAAAGCTTAATTGCAACAAACCAAACTAAAGCAGTAACCATTATAAATATATTTACTAAAATAAAAATAGTATTTTCAAACTTTTCATGCTCCTTATGTATATTTGTAATATTAAAAGCCACTTCCAACTGTGCTGTATCAGAAAGTTTTATTTTGGTAGTTTTATAGATTTTACCATTATAAAATTTAATGCTTTTTATAAAGGCAGTATTATTTTTACTTGTATGTTTGTGAGTACTGCTTTGAAGAAATAAGTTTTTATCAGTTGATCTAAAAACAACCAAGCCATCTTTTGTTTTTGGTAGATTATTTAGAAATTCTTTATTATTT
>JAYEKV010000163.1:0-4049 GCA_034716855.1 Campylobacterota bacterium
TATCTTTTCAAAAATTTTTATAAAAAGGTAATGATCTATGTTTGGATTTGGAAAAAAAGAACTAAAAGAGTATGATTTAACACAAGAGGAACTTGCAAAATATCAGTATGCTAAGTTTACTGTTACTAGCGGAGTTATCTGGATAAAACTTACTCCTGAGACTACACCTAATACTGTAGCAAACTTTGCTCATATGGCAAATGATGCTTTTTATGATGGCTTGAGTTTTCATAGAGTAATAGATGGATTTATGGCACAGGGTGGTTGTCCGCAAGGTACTGGTACAGGTGGTCCTGATTGGGCGATAGCTTGTGAGACTGATGCTCCTAATCAGGTACATAAGAAGGGTTCTCTTTCTATGGCACATGCTGGACCAAATACGGGTGGAAGTCAATTCTTTATCTGTTTTGTTCCTTGTCCTCATCTTGACGGTGTACATACTGTATTTGGTGGTATAGAAGCTAATGACAGTGAAAGTTTTACTGCACTTGATGCGGTTAAACAAAGTGATACAATTGAGATGGTAGAGATATTAGAGACTAGAGACTAGTATTATTTTATACTGATATTAAAAAAGGGGAGTATTTTTTGATACTTCCTTTTTTTATATCTCACATCTTGTTGCTTTTTCTACAACAGCACGAGCTACTATCTCATTTTCATTTACAAAACTGTTTATATCCATATCTTTGAAGTCTTCTATTTGTGCTTGGTGTGTTATTTTTACTATTATAGAGATGTGAGGATTTAGACTTCTGATAGCTTGTGTTATCAGCCTTACTTTTTCATCATTGTCTATGGCTATTATTACTGAATTTGCATTTTTTATATAGAGTGAGTTAAGCATATGTTTTGAAGCGGCATTTCCAAAAAATACTATATCACCATTTTCTTTACCTTTTTTTACATGTTGTCTATCATGCTCTACTGCTACATAAGGAAGTTCTGAGTTTTTAAGCTGTTTTACTATTTTTTGACCAAGTAGTGAGTAACCACATACTATTATATGGTTTTGTATATCTGCACTCATAAGAGGTTCAGACATAGTTTCTGAACTTTCTTTTTGGAAGAAATTCACAAAGGCTCTTACATGTTTAAGAGCAAGTGAGGTAAATAATAGGGACAAGATTACAACCGGAATCATAATTTGGTTTATCTCATCACTTATTAGATTATTTGCACTTGCAAGAGCAAATACAGCAAAAGAGAACTCCCCCACTTGAGCAAGTGTCAAGGCGATCTTAAAGGCTCTTTTTGTAAAGGTAAATACTCTTAATATTGCAAAAATTATGATAGCTTTTATTAAAAGAATTGTAATGGCTAAACTAACAATCGTAAAAAAGTTTTCTATAAATGAAGCCAAGTGTACCTGTATACCAACAGTTATAAAGAACACACCAAGTAAAATATCCCTAAAAGGTACAAGGTCTGCTTCAATTTGATACTTGTATTTGGTCTCAGCAATAAGCATACCTGCTAAGAAAGCCCCTAAAGAGTAAGAGAATCCAAAAGCATGAGCAAAAAGTGCAGATGAAAGAACAATAAATAAAATAGAAGCTATAAATATCTCTTCACTTCTTGTATCCACAACATATGCCAAAAACTTTTCTGTAGCATATTTACCTAATATAAACAGTACAATACCTACAAATATAGCAGAGTAAAAAGTATTTAAAAGCATCTCAGGCAGTGATACAGATGAATCAGCTAGTATAGTTATCATAAGAAGTATAGGAATTACTGCCAGGTCTTGAAAGATAAGTACACCTGTACTAGCAAGTCCATAAGGACGATGTATATCTCCATTATCATTTAGTACTTTAAGAACGATAGCTGTAGATGATAGAGCTAATGCAGAACCTATAACAATAGATGTTTTCATATCAAACCCAAAAAGAAGATGGGTAATATATGTAAATATAAAAGCGGTAATAAAAACTTGAAGTGTTCCAAAAACAAACACCTCTTTTTTCATCCTTTTTAGATGGCTAACTGAAAACTCCAGTCCAATGGTAAACATTAAAAACACAATACCAAACTCAGCCACATGGGCAAGTTTGGCAAAATTTATTTGTGTAGAATCAAGTATAAGAGTTACCCCGATTCCTGTAAATATATATCCAACAATTGATGATACTCCAAATTTTTTTAATATTAAATTTAGTACAATTGACACAAAAAGTGCAGCTACCATTATTGACAATAGATCCATGTTATAATCCTTAGTATTATTTTGTAAGTAAAAAATAGTTTTAAATTATAAGAATTTAACATAATTTTATATATAATAATCTTAAAATTGATGAATGAACAGGAAACAGATGAAATACGGTGAAAAAGAGATATTAGAATTTGATATAAATAAAGAGGAAAACTATTGGCCAAATGAACATGGGAAAAATTATACCATCAATATAGAGCTTCCTGAATTTATGGCAAAATGCCCTAGAAGCGGCTATCCTGATTTTGCTACAATTAAACTAGAATATGTACCAGATGAAAAAGTGATAGAGTTAAAGGCTTTAAAATTATATATCAATTCATTTATGAACAGAGAGATCTCTCACGAAAACAGTGCAAATGAGATATATGACACATTATACAGTAAACTTCAACCAAGAAGTATGAGAGTAATTGCTGATTTTAATCCAAGAGGTAATGTTCACACAGTTATAACAGTAGATAGTAAAGAGAACAGATAAGAAAGATAAGTTTTGAAAAAATTGGTTACAAGTTCAGAGGCGGCAAAAATATTAGGGTTATCCTTGCAGGGTATCCACTATAGGATTAAAAAAGGTCAACTTGAATCTGTAAAAAAAGATGGAAAAACTTATGTGTATGTGGATAGTAAGTCAACAACAAATACAAGGTTAAAAAACTCAATCTCAAAAAATGAAGATATAAATGGTGTATTAAAAGTAAAAGATGAACAGATTGTATTGTTGAAAAAGACAGTAAAGTTTATGAAAAAACAATACAATAGTGAAATAAACAGGCTTGAAAAGACACAAGACAAGATGATGAATGTTTTTCAAAGTGAGATAGAACTTTTAAAAAGTGCTTTTCATGAGATGAAAAATATTTATCATTTGGAACACAATGAACATATAGAGAAAAAAGAACATACAAGTAGTTCAATGGAGTTTATGGATATTAAAGATTTTTTTATTTTTATGAAAAAACACAATAAAACCGAATCAGAAGTTAAGCAGATGATATTGCAGTGTGTTAAAAATGGTGATAAAAGATTTATTTATAAAAAAGATTCTAAAGAAGTTATAATCTATAAAAGCGATTTTTTAGATTTGATATAAAGGTAAGGGGAAGTTTATGTTAAAGTTACTGTTGAAAAGTAAGATTATTGTTTCAGCTATATTGGTATCGTTGGTAATAATAGGTATATTATTTATATACATACCAAAAGTTACTGAACAAAATACTATTGATACAGTTGTAAGGAATTCTCAAAACACAGTGCAGCAAATCAAGCTTAATAGAGCATACTATGTATCAAGTGTGGTAGGGGATGTAAAAAAATATGCTCCTAATCTTAAATTTGATTATGATCATAAAGGTGCTGACGGTAAGCTTCCTTTCCCTACTACTACTATCCATGATCTAAGTAAAATATACAGTGAAAATACTGGACTTACTTTCCATTTTTATAGTAAATATCCTTTTAAACCAAAAGCAAATAGAGAACTTACTTCTTTACAAAATGAAGCTTTGGAATATGTAGAAAAAAATGAACAAGGTATGTGGATAAAAAGAGATACAATCAACGGTAAGCCAGTGTTAAGAGTTGCCGTTGCAGATTATATGACAGCTCAGTCTTGTGTTGATTGTCATAATAGTCATAAAGATAAAATCTGGGCAAATGATTTTTGGAAACTTGGCGATAAAAGAGGTGTCTTAGAAGTTATTACGCCTTTAGAGGAAGATTTTGCAGCAAATAATGCAATGAGAAATAAAATACTTATCTTTATAGCAGCTGCTCTTTTCTTACTTGTAGTTTACTATTCAATGATACTTGCAAAAAGGGAAAATGA
>JAYEKV010000164.1:0-15611 GCA_034716855.1 Campylobacterota bacterium
AGCAATACAGGCAGATATTTTTAATATCACATGAGATAGAGATCAAGGAGATGTTTGAGAGTGTAGTAGAGTTATAAAACTCAACAAAACTTACTCACTTGGAATTAGAGGAAGAGTTATCCTAAATGATGCACCTTTATATTTTTTATCTTTATAAAGATACTCTTCATTAACTACTTCGATAGTTCCCTTCATATGATTTTCTATCATCTGCTTACACATATACAGACCTATCCCTGTACCTTGAGCTTTATGCTTGGTAGTAAAATAAGGATCAAATACACTATCTATTATATCTTCAGGAACCCCACCTGCATTGTCTTTTATCTCTATGATCGCAAAATCATACTTTTTATATATATTTACAAAGATAAGTTTTTCATCTATATCTTTCTCTGTCAATATATCATAAGCGTTATTTAAAAGATTCATTATCACCTGTGATATTTCAGAACCAAACCCTATCACTTCAACTTTTGATATATCTTCAATAATAGTTATACCACTATTTTTGAATTTTGAACTTAAGATATTGAATGTTTTGGTGTATACGACAGAAGGATCAAATGGATGTGATTTTTTATCTGTTTTAAAAAAGTTTCTAAAATCATCTATGGTTTTAGAAAGATACTGTGAGGACTCGGTAATATTATCCAATGCCTCTATCTCTTCTTTTTCATCAGATATACCATACTCTTTTTGCATCTTTATCCCTGTTGATGCTGTAGAGATTATAGATAAAGGCTGTCTCCACTGATGTGCAATATTTTCAAGCATCTCACCCATTGCAGCCATCTTAGACTGCTGTGAAAGTATTTTTTCTTTTTCCAGCAACTCTTGTGTTCTTTTTTTCACTTCATCTTCAAGCTTTAAATTATTCTCTTCTAGTTGTTTATTTTTAAGCTCAACTGCATCAATCATCTTATTGAAATTTTCGGCAAGAATATCTAGTTCGTCATTATTTTTCAAGATCACTCTATTATTAAGATCCCCTGAAGCTATTTTTAAAGTTGAGTTTGTAAGTGTGTTGATTGAGTTTGTCAATCTTTTTAAAATAAATATCAAAATAAGAGAGGTCAGTACAAACACAAATCCAAAAATGTTTATTTTTTTATAAAATATCTCATTTTTAGCTTTATCAATATCTTTTGCATTATGGGCTATTAAAAGTGAACCTGTAACAGAACTCTCTATATTACTTAGATCTCTTCCTGTAATGATAAAATCACTTTCATTAACAGTTATTCGTTTAAACTCATTTGGATATTTTAAAAGATTATTATATTTAATATACTGCAGTGGTAACCTGTCTAGAGGTTTTGTACCTCCCCACATTGTAGATGCCATAATTGCACTATTTCCCACAAGTGCCATATCCAAACCACTGTTTAATTTTATATTTTCTAAAAATCTGTCATTGATAAAATATCCTACAAGAACCATACCTAAGTTCTTATTATCATCTTGAATCAAAGAGGATGAGTATACTATAAAACTCTCCCTCTCTCTTATGATCTTAGTAACAGTTCCTTTGTTCAAAAATGTTTCTTTGACTATATCAAGAAGATACAAAGAGTCTCCAGCTATATAACTGCTTCCATACTGAGAAAGGATAACGCCCTCTTTATCTAATATTATAATAGAATCGGCAGATACGGCTTTTTTTTCAGCAAGTAGTATATGGTCAAGGTTTTTTATATCTTTTTTATATATTTTATCTGCAAAATCATTATCTACTACAGCATGATCTGCCCATATTTGTGTCATCTGCCCTATATATGTTATAAAATTCTCAGTTACATTAAAGGCATTGTCAAACTCTTTAATTATGGTTTTATTGATTAATTTAGAAGTAAAATTTGTTGTAACTGTATAACTTAGTGTAAAACTAACTGTAAGTACAACTATAAGTGCAATAAAGAACTTAAAAATTATTTTATTATAAAAAGGTATTTTTCTCATTTCATCTCTTTAACTGTTTGAAATAGAGTTTGTTCTTTTTTATCGTAAAATTTATTATACTCATCAATTGCCCATTTAGTAGATCTATCTTGATGACAAGAACCATTTTGACAGGAACTTGGCATACCGTATTTTTCAGTGGCTTGTGGAGGTATGATCTTAAAAGCATGACTTCGTAATGAAAACTCTCCTCCTGTTTTAACGATCTTAGGCATATGACAATCTACACACTTCACCTCTTTTGTAGGACAAGGATAATGATCTGGGTTATTTTTCATAGTTTCTGTTTCGTCAGTATGACACTCAACACACATATCAGCTGCTTTTACTTTTTTATCACCCACTTTATGAGGATTGTGACATACTACACAGGTGATCCCTTCCCTTGATGTTTGCAGTGTTGGAAGAACTATATCTTTTTTATGAGGCTTGGTTTCTTTATATCTTTTTTGAGTAATATAATCTGCACTGTGACAGTTTAGACAGCTGTCCTTTGGTTTATCTTCACAAAATTCACTTCTCTTTATTTTTAGATTTGTAAGAGATTTTGCATGACCTGATTTTGAAAAGTCCGCATACTCCTGATGTCTATTTTTAGACACACCGTTACCCCACCAATTTTTCCCTTTTTGATCTGTTTGGGGTGTAGTTGTTTTGAAGTTTTTACTTAGTTCTTCTCCTGGCATATATTCCACAGGGAAATTGAACTGAACTTCTGTTTGATGTGTCATAACTTTATTTTCCACACCTCTGCTGTGACATTGTCCACATACTGATGACTTTACCGTTCTTACAATATCTTCTTCATTTTCAATTCTGTCAAGTTCCGCTTTTAAAGAGCCGACACCATGACATACATTACACTCAAAGTTATTAATTATCTTTTTATTTTGAACATGTCTACTTCCCGGACCGTGACATGATTCATAACTTACACCAAACTCTACAAACACACCTGTTTCTTTATTTAGTCCTGTTGTATGACACCCGTTACATTTTTGTGTCAAAGGTGTTTTATGCCATGTGTCAGTTTTATAGGGTATCCATTTTTTTGTAAGTTCCATCCACTTTGCAGGGAATGGATAATATTCACCGTCTATCTCTCTTGCAAATACCTGTTCCCACTGGTACCCTATAATCAGCTCAATATCTTTTTTGTCAAATTTCACAAAATCAGGCTTATTTTCAAAATCAGCTATGATCTGAGAATCATCCGTATATTTTTTAAATATTTTTGGATGGGAAGAGTGGCTCCATGCCTTATGTTTCTTATTATGACACTCTTTACATGTATTGCTTCCCACATAAAATGATTTATCACCATGAACTAAGCTGGTATCTTTATGGATGTAGAGATTTATAATAATAACACTAAAGATAAAACCTAGTATTATATATATTATTTTATTTTTATTCAAAGATTTATCTTATTACTATTTTATTATCATTTTTGCATTTCTGATAACTTCGTTTTTTATCTCAATACCTATAGCTTTTGCCGTAGTTTCATTTATTACTAAATAAGAGTTACCAAATTTCACCGGAAGATCTTCAGGTTTTACTCCCCTTAATATCCTGTCAGCCATTCTTGCAGCTTGAGCTCCAAGCTCTTTATGTATAAAACCATAAGTGAACAATGCACCTTTTTGAACCTGCTGATAACTTGGAACACATAAAGGTATCTTTCTTTTTGTTGTACATGATACAAAGTCATCGATTCTTGCCTCTACTTTTGAGTCACGAGGTAAAAAAACTGCATCTACACTCTGTGTACAGCTATCAAAAAAATAACTTGGATCATCATCTCCACTCATAGGCTTTTCAACTATATTAATATTTAACTGTTTTGCTATATCCTTTATATTATCCCTTGAGGCTTGTGAACTTCCGTCATTTTTAGTATAAGGAACAAGAACATCTTTTAAATTTGGAACAATAGTATAAAGCCACTCAAATCTCTTTGCATCTCCTACAGGAAGTCTTATCCCTGTAATATTATCAGAAGGTGCATTTGGATTTTGTACTATTTTAGAAGCTACAGGATCATTTACGGGACAAAAAACTACAGGGATACTTGTACCCTTTGTTGCTTTTTTAACCTCTTTTGTTGCCGGTGTACTTGATACGAGTATAAGATCTGGTTTTTTTGCTACAACGCTTTTTACCAAAGCCGGAAGTTTAGCGATATTTTGTGCAGGTCCAGGTACTATATAGTTTATATTTTTTCCCTCTATCCAACCAAAAGAGTTCATCTTCTCTTTAAATCCATTAAAAGTATTGTCATCTACTTCAGATAATGCAACAAAAGCTACACTGTATATTTTAGTACTCTTCTTTGACTCACTGTTACTAAATTGAAAAAACAAAATAATTAATAAAATCATAACTGCAACAAATATATAATTCTTCTTTACCATCAATGTACCTTTTAATCATAATAAAACTATTTATATTGTACTATAAATAAAATAAAAATAAAGGATATTTTTAATATGAAACTTCCTATAAAAGTAAGCTTGTCAATAACAGTGATAGGTTCTATATTTATGCTTTATATATTTGATAATATACATCGTCAACTTACAAGTTCACAAAAACAATATAGTATACAAAGTTCACAAAAAGAATTTTTACAACTTAACAATAGTTTAGATCATATATTAAATAGATCCATTAGTACACTCTCAACTATTGCTATCACAAATACAAAAGTAAAACAAACAATTATAAAACAAAAGAGTAGATTTGAATACTATATGAAACTTCACAATGAATTTCAAAGTTTAAAATATATATCGCTTGAAGGGAAAGAGCTTCTAAATGTATCAAGAGATACTATACTAAATAATATAAGCAACAAGTCTTATAAAGGAACTACACTATATACAAAAGCTTTAGAGCAGGATTATTATATCAGTGACCTGTATTTTGAAAGTAAAAGCTACAAACTAATGATAGATATTTCAAAATCAATTCATGATATAAGCAATAATAAAATAGAAGGTATAATTATCGCTTCAATATCTATAGATAAAATTCAAGAGCTAATAAGTGACAAGCTAGTGATTTTTGATGCAATTGCACTGCTAAATAACAACAATAATAAGTTCATATATAAAAGTAGTCAAGCAAAACTTTTTAGTGAAGATAATCTATTCAAACTAAACGGTGTACAAACAACCTCTTTGGATAATGATTTATCATATCTTGTTGTAGCAAACAACTATACAAAAGATGATCTTAATTTAAAAATATATCTTATCTCAAAAGAAAACACCTTTAACAGTGAGATCAATAAAACAATAGAAGCCAATATAAAACTCTTTTCTATTATTTTACTTATATTCTCTGTAGTAGTATATATAGTCATCAACAATTTACTTAAGCCATTAAAAAAGCTTACAAGTGATATTAAAAAGCTCTCTTTAAAATATGATGAAACCTTTCAAGAAAATAAAACAAACGATTTAAGTGAAATTGATTCTTTAAAGTTCTATTTTGATATTTTTATAAATCTTATAAAAAAAGACAAAGAAAAGCTTAATGACTTCAATCAAAATCTTCAACAAAAAGTAAATGAGGAGAGTGAGAAAAACAAACTTTCTCAAGAGCTTTTAATGCAACAATCAAAAATGGCATCAATGGGTGAGATGCTTGAGTCAATAGCACATCAATGGAGACAACCTTTATCAGTGATAACTACAAGTGCAAGTGGGATAATGTTACAAAAAGAGTATGGGATGTTAACAGATGAACTATTAGAATCTACTTGTAACAACATAACACAAAATGCAGATCATTTATCTCAAACTATTGATGACTTTAGAGACTTTTACAAAGAAGATAAAAAGAAACTTCCTTTTAAGCTTATAGAGGTTACAAATGCTACGCTGGCACTTTTAGTTTCAAAATTCAAACATGCTGAAATAGAGATAGTAAAAAGTATAGAAGATATAGAATACATAGGATTTAAAAATGAACTTATTCAAGTCTTTATGAATATTTTTAATAATGCAAAAGATGAACTTATAAAAAAAGATCAAAAAAGATTTATCTTTATCCAGATAAAACAAGAGGATCAAAATATAATTATAAATATAAAAGACAATGCAGGGGGTATCCCAAAAGATATTCTACCTAAGATCTTTGATGCTCACTTTACTACAAAAGGGGAAAAAGACGGTACCGGAATAGGTCTGTATATGTCAAAGAAAATAATAACTAGTAATTTTGAAGGTAATATAGAGGCTTTCAATATTGAATACAGCTACAATGATGAAAACTATAAAGGGGCAAATTTCAAGATCTCCTTACCTATTAAATAGAATGGTTAAGGAAAACTCATATCAAATTAACAAATTCTTGGGAGAAGTTCACCGCTAGGCATATCAAGAAACCTTTTAGTTCCCCAAGGTGAACTAAGTACAACTTTTTGAAGGTGTTCTTTTGTAACCTCCCCTACAATTACAGCATTTGAATTAAACTTATTTAAAATATCAAGAGCTTTTTTCTGATCATCTTTTTTAACTGCAAGTACAAAAGTACCCTCATTTGCCAAACTAGCAGCATCAAAACCTAATATCTCACATAGACCTTTTACCTCATCACATACTGGTATCTTATCCTCTTGTATCTCTATACAGATATTAGACTGTTTTGCCCACTCGTTTAATACAGCTGCCAGACCACCCCTTGTAGCATCTCTTAAAGCTGTAATATCTATATCATTATCAATAAGCTCTTTTACTATTGGGTACAACGACCTACAGTCACTTTGTAGATCACTTTGAAGCTCTATCCCTTCACGGCTAGCAAAGATAGATGCACCGTGTGCTCCTATGTCTCTACTTACCATTATCACATCATCTTGGGATATATTATTTGAGCTGATACCGCTTTTTTCTATCATACCGATACCCGTAGTATTTATAAATATCTTATCAACACTCCCTTTAGGTACTATTTTTGTATCACCGCTTACAACTTTTGCGCCGTTTATCTCTAACTCTTTTTTCATAGAATCAACTATCTTTTTAAGTTCATCTATAGAAAAGCCCTCTTCAATTATAACCGAACAGGTAAGATACTTAGGCTTTGCACCCATCATGGCAAGGTCATTGCAAGTACCGCAAACAGCAAGTTTCCCTATATCACCACCTTTAAAAAATAAAGGAGTTACGGTAAAGCTGTCAGTAGAAAAAGCAATATTTTCAGTTTGTAACTTTAATACTGCGGCATCTTCACTTTTTGATAAAATATCATTTTCAAACGCTTTATAAAAAACATCTGTTATTAATTCATTGTTCTCAACTCCACCGTTTCCGTGGGAAAGTTTTATATTATTCATCTTGTTAAACCCTTTTTTCTACTAGTTTTAAATAAACGGCACTAGATATTCCGCTGCTTGAAAGCACCATACACATCACCATTATCTGATACTTTACAGCTATAAGCGGTGAAATTCCTGAAAGTATCTGCCCTGTCATCATCCCTGGAATCGATACAACTCCTACTGCAAACAGTATATTTATATTTGGAATAAGTGCTGCTTTATATGCTGTAGCTCTTGCACTTTTATAATTCTTATCTCTTTCATACTCCACACTAAATCTCTCAGCTGCAATTGATACGCTATTCATAGAGTTTGCAAATATCATCCCTGCTAAGGGTATCAAAAATCTAGGCTCATACCATAAAGGAAGATCAAGAACTCCAAATATCACAAAGCCTAAAGTTGTGACACCTCCCATAAGTATGGAGATAAAGCTTATTATATAAAGTTTTGTATCTTTTTTGGTAACAGGTCTAAGAGATATAACACTTGCAACCACAAGCATAATTGAGAGTATAAACAATATAAAAAAGAACTCTTTTGTTTCAAAAATATATGTAAGAACATACCCTATTGCTATAAGCTGTAGAAACATCCTTGATAACCCATAAGGGATAGTTACCTTATCCTGCGTATATTTTAAATATATATAATAAACTGCCCCTAGTGGTATAAATATCCAAACAAGGTCTAAAAAAGATATCTCATACATTTTAGTTTTTTAAAAACCTCTTTTTAAAAAGTGACTTTAAAGTATCATTTAATCCGTTAGAGTTAAACATTATAAGCTCTCTATATACCCTTTGAAGATTTTGGGAAGATAGTATAGATTTACCCCCTATTAGTATCATAGCAGTTGTAACTATATCTTGTACCAAACAAAAAAGTTCAACCCTTAAAGAGTCAAGCTCATCTATATCGCCACTTTTAATAAGTGAGTCTTTTATATTTTCAAGCTTTTTAGAAGCTTCTTTTTTAAACTCTTCATCACCTGACTCCTCTATAGCACAAACTCCCAAGGCATAAAGGCAGAAATGAACAGTCTTTGAAGCTGACTTTTGTTTTGTATAGTTACCCATAGGGTTTGAAGATACAATATCCTCATCTTTTACAAAAAACTCTTTTAGCTCAATATTTACGGTATTTAGCCCGTAACCCGTAAAGGTTTCATCGGCATTTCCAATACTAAAACCTTCAGCAGTTTCAAAAGCACTTAAAGCCTCATACTCAAAACCTTCACAATGAAATCCTATAAGTAAAGTATCAAATATCTTGTATCCGCTAGCCCATGTGAGTATTCCGTTTAGTTTATAGCCACCCTCACACTTTATTGCACTTACAACAGTAAATGGAGCACGCAGATGATTTATAGCAATACCGCACTTTTTATTAAAATAGTGCTCTTTCTTTTTATAATCATGCTTTGACATTATATTGTTTGCAGCAAGTATCTGTATAACCAAAAAAGCCATACTTCCTGAAACTTTTGAGAGTGTTGTAAAAAGTTCCAGCTTAAAACTGTCTTGCAGCTCTTTTGGAAGGTGGGTGATCTCTAACACACCGCTTTTATATACCGTATCAAAAAACTTATCCAACTCTTTATAGTCATTATCAGCTCTATTTGGATCAAATCTTTGAAGTTTTTTATATAGTTTGTTTAGTTTTTCTTTATATTTTTCTAATCTCATCATTTTTGTTTTTACTCTTTATCTTTTCTATTAATTTATCTATATTAACTTTTTAAAAGCTCCAAAAGCTCTTCACCTTTAAATATCTCTTTATCATCTTTTTTATCATCATATATTCCATCTTGAAGTGATTGTTTTTTCTTTTGAAGCTCTATTATTTTTTGTTCAATAGAGTTCTCAACTATTAGTTTATAAACAAATACGGCCTTTGTCTGTCCTATCCTGTAGGCTCTGTCTGTTGCTTGGTTCTCTACAGCTGGATTCCACCATGGATCATAGTGGATAACAGTATCTGCTTCAACTAGATTTAGTCCCACTCCACCTGCTTTTAAACTTATCAGAAAAATATCAACTTTTCCACTTCTAAACTTATCTATCACAGATTCTCTATTTTTTGTACTTCCTGTTAACTTTGTATATTTTATACCTTTTTTATCTATATTATCTTCTATAATTGACAGCATAGATGTAAACTGCGAAAATACAAGTATCTTTTTACCTTCACTTAAAAGCTCATCTACAAGATCCAAAAACAACTCTAACTTTGCAGACTCTTTAACTTTCTTTGCCTCGTCTACTTTTAAAAGTGACGGATCACAACAAATCTGCCTTAATTTTAAAAGAGCATCTAATATTGTGATATGTGATTTATTAAGTCCATTTTTACTTATTGCATCTTTTACTTTCTTCTCCATAGTTACTCTAATAGTTTCATAAAGCTTTGACTGTTTTGATTCAAACTGAGTGTATTTTATGATCTCAGACTTTGGTGGAAGTTCACCAACAACTTCATCTTTTGTTCTTCTTATCATAAAAGGTTTTATCCTTTTATTTAGTTTCTCCTGTTTTTGTTTATCGTTCTCTTTCTCTATTGGGGTTTGATACTCTTTTTTAAAGTTACTAAGTGTATCTAAAAAACCTGGCATTAAAAAACTAAATATAGACCAAAGTTCTCCCAAGTGATTTTCTATTGGTGTACCGCTTAATGCCAGTCTATGTTCACTTTGAAGAGATTTGATACAGTTTGTCATTTTTGTTCTTGGGTTTTTTATCTTTTGTGCTTCATCTAAAACTATATATAAAAACTTCTCTTTTTCAAGCCGTTCAAAATCTCTTACAACCAAATTATAAGTAGTGAGTACAATATCAAACTCTTTTATTTTTTTAAACTGATCAAACCTATCAGCTCCGTGCAGTGGCAAAACTGTCAGATTTGAAGCAAATTTTTTTATCTCATTTTTCCAGTTTGCTATTAGAGATGTTGGCATAATTATGATTGATGGTTTAGTAAGTTTACCATCCTCTTTTAATTTACAAAGATGACTGATAGTTTGTATGGTTTTTCCAAGTCCCATATCATCTGCTAATATCCCGTTAAATTTAAACTCAAATAAAAAATAAAGCCAGTTAATTCCCCTTTGCTGATACTCCCTTAGTGAAGCATTCAAGTTTTTTGGTGGAGTTATATTTTCTAAACCATCAAAATTTTTAAGCTTTTTTGATAACTCTATTAAGTCTTTTGAACCTTTAAATACAATATTTTCATCCATATCATCCAATAGATGAGCTTCAAAAGGAGATACTTTTATATTTCCATCTTTAGCTTTTTTATCAAAAAGTGCAAATATAGTTTTTAAAACAGGCTCTATCTCTTTTTTATCAACTTTTAAAAAGTGATTGTCTTCAATCTCTATGCTCAAAACATCAGGCAAAATTTCAAAAGAATTAAATTCTTCAAGTAAAGGAGATATCATATTTACCAAAGGTTGTGATACTCCACTAAACTCAACATCAAAAGATAAACTAAACCAGTCATTTTTATCATCAGAATCACTTTGCATCACTATTTTTGACACCTCGTCAAACTTCATAGTGAAACTCTCATCTATACTAATATCCCAACCTTTTTGTTCTAAAACAGAGATATAAGTATCTAAAAACTCACTCCATCTATTCAAAGCTACTTGCATATTTGGTTGAGCTAAACTTATAAAATGCAAACTATTATTTTCAACATGTTGTTCAAAACCAAACTTCTTCAAAGTATCAATAGCATCAAACTCTAGATCCAAATCTCTTAAGATCTTAAACTTCACATTGTTTTGTAAAAATATCAGCTCTTCCTTTATAGGAAAATGACTTATTTCAAAATCACCATAAGCAAAATCAAGATGCATATAGTGAAACCTAAAACCATCTTGTTCATTTCTATATAATTTTAAAACAGGTATTGGTTTTGTATCAATTGTTTTTAACTCAAAACTACTAGGGACAGGAAGAGTATAATTATCTATAGCAGAAGATAAAACCTCAAATACTTCACCGATCTCTTCATTTGGGATAGGTGGAGCATCATTTAACAGTGAGATAAGCTCTCCATTCACATTTTGTTCAAACTCATATACTATCAACTCTTCTTTATCTATTGCCATTAAAGGTGTTGTATTTAAAAACTTAAAATCTTTATTTAGGTTTGATTCTAATTTTAAAGAGTTTTCATCTATATTTTTCCAATAAAATTCAATATTTTTCAACTCATCGCTAAATGTTAAAATCTCTTGGGTATCTTTATAAAAACATCTACCCGTTTTGATCAGCTTTTTTAATATAATATTTCCAAGTTCCCCTTTTAGCTCTTGAGGTTCACTGCTTGAAAATTTTGGTATAACACCTTTTATTAGTGATAAAAGCTCTTTATCTTGGGCATCTATAATATCTTCATAAGAGTATCCATAGATAAGATTATCACTACTTATTTTTGAGCCTTTACTTATATTTCCGCTTTTTAAAAACTTTGACTTATAGAATTTCACATCTTCTTTGTAGTATCTACCCTCATCAGCAAATACCCTGTAAGTTAAAAAATAATCACTTTGAATATGATCTGATACTAACTTCTCTTTTGTTGTAGACTTTACTATCTTCTCTATCCACTTTTTTATTTTTTTATTTGGATTTATACTTTGAAGGTGATTTATATATTCTAAACATGAAGCAAACACATGCTTACAATTAAACCCCACGGGACAATTACAACCGCCGGCAAGTTGTAACCTATTTGAGCTTTTTGATATTTTAATATGTTGTTTATATATATTTATACCGCTTCCTGCCACTTCACTTTTTAAAACAACAAGTTTATCACTTTGTTCTAACGCTTCACATCTCAAAACCATCTTTTTCTTATAGTAATCATACCCTTTGGATATACTGCCGTACATTACGGCATCTCTTAGTTCATCTTCTGTTATTATCATTGTTTATAGCACATTTTATAATAAATTTAATTTTTTTATTGCTTTATATGTTGTAAGTAGTTCTATATTCTCACTAACAAAGTTCTTATCATTTGAGATAATAAGATCACATCCCTCTTTTGAAGCCAAGATATATTGAATAGTGTCCTCAAGGTCTTTAAACTTCATATTTTCTCTCATAAGATTCGTAGTCTGTAAAACTTCATCATTTCCAAAATCAATAATCTTACAAAATTTATTTAACTGTTCTATTTGATTCAGTGCATTCAATTTATCTTTCTTGGATAAAATATAATAAATTGTTGTAATTAAATCACAACTTGTAAATATTTTTATATCATTTGAGACTAAATAGTCTAAAACTTGTAAAGCTAATTTATCTGGATCTCTTGATTCATCGTTAACATCTATAAATACATTTGCATCCAAAAAAACTCTTTTATACATCCATATTTTCCTTGATCTTTTGAATAGTTAAATCTCCAAACAATCCCGTACCGCTACCGGCAAAAGAATGAAGTGCTTTTAGTTTTTCCTCTTTACTAACTTCACTATATTTGTTCTCTACAAGTTCCTCAACAACTTTCGTCATAGATTTGCCCTCTTTTTTAGCGATCTCTTCAAGGTGAGCGGCCACCTCTTTTTTAAATACAAAATTCTTTCTTACATCATTGGCACTCATTATATAATTCCTTTACATAATATTTTATACATAATTATAATACATAAAAATAGTTATGTCAAATTTCCATACTTATAGTATGCGGCACATGCCCCCTCTGAACTGACCATACAACTTCCCATAGGGTTTGAGGGGGTACAACCTTTACCAAATACCTTGCAGTCTTTGGGATTGGCTTTCCCTTTTAATATATCACCGCAGATACAAAGCTTGTGGTCATCTATTTTGTTCTTTGGCAAGATATCTTCATATATGGTTTCTGCATTGTATTGTGAATATTGATCTTTTAACTTTAAGGCACTTTCTGGGATATCTCCTATACCTCTCCATCTAAAACTGTCCCTTTTTTTAAAATATTTGTCATTGAGTTTTTGAGCTACTTTGTTACCCTCTTTTGTTACACTTCTTGTATATTGTACTTCCACTTCACACCTTGACTGATTTATCTGTTTTAGTATCATCAAAACAGACTCCATCACATCTATAGGCTCAAAACCGCTTACTACTACTGGCTTTTTATAGTTCAAAGGAAATTCATCATATATTTTACTGCCGCTTATTACACTTACATGTGAAGGACCTATAAAAGCATCTATATTGTTACTAGGGTCATCAAGAAGTACCCTCATAGGTTCAGGTACTGTTATATGGTTGATGTGAAACAATATATTTTTTATATCTTTTTTTATAACTTGATTTATAAGGGCTGTGGTCATGGGTGTGGTTGTTTCAAAACCTATTGCAAAGAATATCACTTTTTTATCTTTGTTTTCATTTGCAATTTTCAAACAATCAAGGGGAGAATACACGAACCTTACATCAGCACCTTTTGCCCTTGCGTCCTGTAAAGTTCCCAAGGAACCTGGCACCTTTATCATATCTCCAAGGGTTACAAGTATCACATCATCTAATAAAGATAAAACATAAGCATGATCGATCCTCTCTTTTGGCATCACACACACTGGACACCCGGGACCATGAATGAAGTTTACATTAGAAGGTAGTATCTGATTAAGACCGTATTTCATAATAGAGTGGGTATGACCGCCGCATACCTCCATTATGTTTAGAGGCTTTGTGAGTTTTGAAGCCTCTTTTTCTATAAGCTTTGCATATGACCTTATCACATCAGGCTGTCTAAAACCATCATAAAGGTCTTTTAATTGCAACTCAAGCATTTGGGCAATTGTCACTTTCATGAATAGTTTGTTCTAGTTCTTCACTATTCAAAGCATCCAATATCTCTTTGTATGCTTCTAAAGAATCCAAAGCATCTTTTTCATCTATTTTATTCATAATAAAACCTATATGAAGAAGTACATAATCACCAATATCCACACTCCCCTCTTCCATAAGATCTAGACTTGCATCACGACTTACACCCATGGTATCAACAGTAGCTGTGTTTTTTTCTTTATCTATTTTTGTGACTTTTGAAGGTATTGATAGGCACATTAAAAAATCCTTTTTTTAGTGTTAAGTATTAAGTGCTAAGTGTTAAGAACTTAGTTTTCAGTTTTCCCTTGGTTGTAAGATAAAATACGACTGTGTAGTATTAAGGATTTTGAGAGAACCCCTGCAACTTTAGGGTCAACATCTCTGATGTTGGGGTACCCAAAGTGAAGCCGTTCGAACAAAGTCATTAATACGGAACATCAAGTATTTTATCGACTATCTCATTTGTCTTTTAAACTCTATCCAGTTTACAACTCTTTTTAATGATTCTTCATCATGTATATTCACTTCTAAAATATCCACATTTGGTTTTAATTTTCTGGCTTCTTTTTTCTCAGCTTCTATATCATAATCAAAATGAGGCAAAAGGTCTGTTTTTGTTATAAGTATAAGATCGGCAGATCTAAACATCACTGGATATTTTACTATTTTGTCACTGCCTTCAGGGATACTTACAAGTACTATATTTAGATGTGTACCCACATCATAAGATGCAGGGCATACAAGATTTCCAACATTTTCCACAAAACATACATCTATATCCTCTAGTGGCATATCATGAAGCCCTTTATGTACCATAAATGCATCAAGATGACAAGCTGAACCTGTTTGTATCTGATAAGCAGGAATAGCTTTTGCTTTTAATCTGTCAGCATCTCTTGAAGTTTCAAGATCACCCTCTATTACACCATATTTAAAATCTGCAATATCACTCATTTTTTCAAGAAGTGTAGTTTTACCACTTCCTGGACTAGACATAAGATTTATAGCAAGTACATTTTGCTTGTCAAAATGAGCTCTGTTGTGAGCTGCCTCATGGTCATTTTTATCCAGTATCTTTTTTATCACATCTACAGTTTTTTTATCATTTAACTGTGGGTTGGCATGGATATTTGCCATTTTATCATCATGATGATGGTGTTCATGTTTATGATCATCACTATGCTCATGATCTGTTATACTACATCCGCAATCTTTACACATATTATTTCTCCTTAAAAAATGTCCCATTTTTTAAGGGACCTATGTTTAATGATTTCTTTTAGCGATGGAAATAAATTCCATCTAAAGAAACAAATCCTAAAGAAAGCAACGAGTTGCTTTTCTCATTTTATAACTTTATTTTTCCAAACACTATGACAGCTTACACAATGATTTGAAAGATTGTAAAACTGTTTATTTGCATCTATCCAGTCTTTTTCATTTATCGAACCTAAAACTTCACTTGTAGCATC
>JAYEKV010000165.1:0-8627 GCA_034716855.1 Campylobacterota bacterium
TTATTTTAAACATAGCACCTTTATAGTTACAACTATTATATTCATACTCTATATTTTTTACTTTTATTGAGCCTTTCATACTTTCATGTATAATCTTGTGTGTCATATATAACCCAAGACCGGTACCTTGACTTTGATGTTTTGTAGTAAAATATGGTTCAAAGATTTTTTCTATTATATTTTCAGGTATACCGCCTGCATTATCTTGTATCTCAATCACTACAAATTCTTTATCTTTATAACATTTAATAAAGATCAATTTTTCAGTTGAGTCTAATTCTATTAGTGCATCTTTTGAATTATTTATAATGTTGTTCAGTGCTTGTATCAACTCATTTTCAAAATTCTCAATCTCTATATCTTCCAAGGTCAATATTTGTTCAATATGATGTGTCTTTAAACTAGCTTGAATAATATTTAATGACTTATCTATAATATCTTTTATATTAAAATGATGCTTAACCTTATCACCTTTTATAAAATCTCTAAAATCATCTATTGTTTGAGACAGATGATTACTATTTGCTACAATTAGGTCACAATTATCTTCCAATATCTTATCATCTAACAGTTTTAACTCACTTTGTATTTTCATACCGCTTGCAGATGTTGATATAACACTTAAAGGCTGTCTCCACTGATGAGCAATATTAGATATCATCTCACCAAGTGCTGCCATTTTTGTTTGATCTATTATAAACTTTGATTGTTTTTCTATCTCTTTTCTTTGTTCAACCTCTTTTGTAATATCACTAAGGTCAATAACATCCAAGATTTCATTATCATATTGTATCTCTTGAACTTTAACTAAAAAATGGTATTGAGTATCCCCTTTTTTTATAGTAGCTTTATATATTCCTTCAGGGTGTGTTAATATATATCTAGTCCACACTTCCCCTTCAATATATTTTCCATTAATATAACCCTCTTCTTCAGATTCTTCAAATTTATCACATACACAAGAATAATCTTTTGTAAACTCTTCTATATTTGAATATTGATCAAAAAAATCAAAAAATGCCTTATTTGCTTTAGATATAATTTCTCCGTCTGTCAATACAATGATATTTGAAGCACCGTTGAATATAGTATTTATCTTACTTGATTGTTTTGATATTATTTTCAACTGTTCATCTTGAATCTTTAAGAATTTATTTATAACAATATTTAACATTATAAATAACACGATCATTAAAGATATAAGCAATAAAATATTTTCAATAAGTGCTTTATCTCTTTTTACGATATTTTCAACTTTTGAAGCAAAAAGTAATTTTGCAGCAATATTTTTATTGTGATCATAAAAATTCAGTCCTGTTTCCAAAATGTAAAAATTATTTTTATAGTTTATAAATTTATTAGGGTTTTTATTTATATCAATACCACTGATACTTGTATCAAAAAACTCTGTCCCTCTTATCAAGGCAAATTTATCAAAATACTTGATCTCTTTTTTATTATTTATATTAACAGATAAATTACTTTTGTTCACAAGCAGAGCATGTTCTAGAAGATATGTATTTTTTAATTTGTCTATAATATATTCAGGTTCGATACCTATCTCAATAAGACCTATATGCTTATTTTTATGAAAAATAGGTGTTACTACTCTATAGGTCATTTTAAGCTTACCTATTTCAAAGCCATAGTGTCTTTTTTTATATTTATTTGTATCTATTATTATTTTTCTTTTTTTATTAAGTTTATCACCGTACATCTTTGGTTTGTGAACTCTTAAAAAAGTTGAGCCGTCACTTGATCTAAAAGTCATTATTTTTAAATAAGGATTCAATTGTTTTTGCTTTTCATAATAAGTATTAACCAAAGAATAAAGTTTATCTCTATCATTTAGATAAAAAGCTTCTGTTATCTTTTTATTATTTACTATAAAATCAGATTTGGTAGATATATCTTTTTTTAACATATTTAAAAAAGCATTTGCATTTTTTTTAATATAATCATTTTTATCTTGATGTTCCATTACAAAACTATTTGTAATATGTTCATATTCATGATAAACAATCACACTCATAAATGAAATAAAAACAATCGTAAAGATTGAAAAGAATTTAATTTTTATACTCATATTAGATTGTAGCACTATGTAACTTTTTAAATGATTAATATCAATTTATAATAAATAAGATATAATCTATTTATAATTATAAACAAAGGGAACAAATAATGTGTATATTTTGTAAAATATGTGAAGGTGAGATACCAAACAAAACAGTACTAGAAAATGATAATTTTTTAGCATTTGAAGATATAAATCCACAGGCAAAGATACATGTACTTATCATACCAAGAGTACATATAGAATCATTCAATGAGATGACACCAAATATAATGTCAGAGATGACAACATTCATACAAGAAGTTGCTCTAACTCTTGGTGTCAAAAGTGATGGATATAGACTAATAACAAATATAGGTCAAAATGGTGGGCAAGAAGTACCACATATCCACTTCCATCTGTTAGCAGGTGAGAAACTAGGTGCTTTAGTATAATGCAGACATTCGGTATATTTAAAGAGCAATATGAACTTGAGTATCTAACAAAGTGTTATGTTTATATAAATAAAAATGAAGAAGATAAAATAGACACTGATACCCTAAATCTTCTTCTGAAAAAGAAAAATAAAAATGTTGCAGGTACTGTTTTTTTATACAATCCTTTTACTGCACCTGTAGGATATAACAAAAATGAAAAGCTTTTAGACCAAGGTTACAAATTTACAGATAAGTTTACAGAACTTCAAGATGATGATGCTATAAGAATAGTTGCAAAAAATTTAAAAAGTTATGCAGGAAAACTAATAGAGATAAAATACCTTTTTAACTACAATAAAGAAAATATCCAGCCAACTTCAGCTTTGGAAGTATTTGATATGGATATAGAAAAACTTCATACAAATCAGTTAACAGTATTTTCAAAACAGCATAACTTTCAAGACTACAAAAACATAAGCTACAACGGCAAATTTATATTTTTTGCTTGGGGACATAAGTTTGAAAAGTCTCTTAAAAATATATCACTTTACTCATCAAATATCTCTCAGTGGGCATTAAAAACAGGTAAAGAGATTGGGTTTATATATGATGGAAGTCAAGATGAAGCGGGGAGCTTTGAATATACAAAATTTATGAGTCCCGTAGCACATGGAAAACTAAAACTGATAATGTCTAATGCTATACATGAACTATTCTCCAAAGAACAGATCAAACCTTTTTGTATTAAGGATATGATAAAGTAGATGATACTACCCCAGCTTAGTCGTTATAATCTTATCTTTCCAGATCCACTAGATGCTGATGATAAAGGGCTTTTGGCTCATGGCGGTGATCTAAGCACAAATAGAATCATGGCGGGATACACAAAAGGTATCTTTCCTTGGTTCAAACAAAATGATCCCATACTATGGTGGTCTCCAAATCCACGCTTCGTACTTTTTTTAGATGATATTCATATATCCAAAAGCTTACAAAAAACTATCAAAAAAGATACTTATGAGATAAAATTCAATCATGACTTCGCTTCTGTCATAAAAGAGTGTGCAAAAGCAAAAAGAACCGATCAAGAGGGCAGCTGGATAACAGAGGATATGATTGAATCTTATATACAACTCCACCATCAAGGTTTTGCACACAGTTTCGAGAGCTATTTCGAAGGAAAACTAGTAGGTGGTGGTTACGGTGTAACACTTGGAGATATTTTTTGCGGTGAATCTATGTTCACAAAAAAAAGTGATGCTTCTAAGTGTGCCTTTGTAAACTTAGCCAATAGATTAAAATCTCTTGGTTTTAAAATAATAGATTGTCAGATACATACAAAACATCTTGAAAGTTTTGGTGCAAAACACATAACAAGAGAGCAATATTTAAAATATGTTAAAGATGCCCTGAATAATCCAAAAGAGTTTTAAACCGAAAACTAAATCTTCAACTTTTAATAATTTCACAACTTAAAAACTCAATCAATTAAATGAATTTTTTGTCGTCAAAATGTAATCAAACAAAAAGAAAAAGCCTAACTATTTTCAATATTTGTTTGATATAATTCTGACTTTAAATACCACTATAAGAGGAAAATAATGCTTATCTCTAATGTTATAAAAAGAGAAAACTACTGCATAGATAAAAATGCTTCAATAAACGATGTTACAGAATTAATGTCAAAAAACAATGATGGATTCATTGTTTTTATTGAAGATAAAAAGCCTATTGGTATACTTACAGAGAGAGACCTTGTAACCTATATCATATCAGAAAATGACTATTCTAAAAAAGCTTATCAATATGCACAAAAGAATATTATTACCTTTCAAGATACGAGAACTATTGATTATATAGTATCTTCTCTCCTAGAGTTTGAAATAAGAAGAGTTATAGTTGTTGACAGGAAAGATAATTTTGTAGGTGTAACTACACAAGAACACCTTATAAAATATCTCGATGCAGATGCCTTTAAGACAAAAATGAAGCTTTTTGATCTAAATACACTTAACCCTTTAATATCAAAAGAGAAAAATAATTCAATAAATTCTATATTTGTATGCATGAAAAATAATAATATTGGATCTGTAATAATTACAGATAATAACCAACCTATAGGTATAGTAACAGAAAGAGATATAGTCCAAATCATATCACAAAATAAACAGCTTGATGAATCTGTAGAGACTATTATGAGTTCTCCTTTGATCACAATTGATATAAATGCAACCGTTGAAGACACCTTACTTAAAATGAATAAAAACAATATTCAAAGAATAGTAGTAAAACAAAACAACACCTTTAAGGTTTTAGGTATTAGAGATATTATGCAGGTTGTAAAAGGTAACTACGGTACTTTAATTGAAAAAAAACTAAAGCAAGCAAAAGTTATACTCAACTCAATAACTGAAGCTATTTTGGAACTTTATGAAATTGACGGAGAATACATAATTCACTGGTGTAATCAGAAAGCATTTGAAATATTTAACACTAAAATAATAGATAAAAATATAAGCTCTATAATAGACCAAAAGCTTTTGAATAAAATATTTCAATCATTTACTACAAATGTTGATCTCCAAGAGGAATATAAGATAAAAATAAATGATTCTTTTTACAAGATAAACTGTATTTGTGATGATATAAAATCAAAAGAGAGTATTAAGCTGATTTTAGTCGATATTACAAACATAGAGAAACTAAATATACAACTGAAAAACTCTGTAGATGAAAAAACAAGATCACTTCAAGAGATCAATGAGAATCTTGAAAAAAAGATATTACTGGCTGTTGAAGAAAATAAAAAAATAATGCAGCAACTAAATAAATCTGAAAAGATGGCTGCCATCGGAGAACTGATACAAAATATCTCACACCAATGGAGACAACCTCTTTCTGTTATATCAACTGCAGCAACAGGACTAAAACTCCAAGAGCAAATGAACGCATTACCTCCAGAGGGTATTGAAAAGTCTTGTGATATTATCAATAATAGTGCTCAATACTTATCTAAAACTATTGAAGAGTTTAAAATATTTAGTAGATTTGAAGAAGATCTAACTTCTTTCTCCATCAAAGATGCTATCAAAACTTTTCTTCATCTTGAAGATATTTCAATAGTAAATAACAATATAAAAGTTATAGACAATATAAATGAAGATATTTATCTAAAAGGATACAAAAATGAATTTACTCAGTGTCTTATGGGTATGTTTAACAACTCATTAGAGATTATGACAAATAACAATATCCAAAAAAAATACATCATTATAACCCAAGAGATAAGAAAAAAAATATTATCATAACCTTCAAAGATAATGCAGGTGGAACCACTGAGGATATTATCAAAAAACTCTTTGATCCGTATTTTACTACCAAGCATCAATCACAAGGAACAGGGTTAGGTCTACATATGGCTTACAATCTAATAACTAAAGCTATGAATGGTACTATAGATGCTCTAAACACAACATTTGAGGTAGATGGTAAAAAATACAGCGGATTAGAATTCATTATAGTTTTTCCAATTGATAAAATAAATACCTAGAAACCAAATAGGTATTTTTTATCACCTTTTAAAATATACACAGATACCTTTTTATCTTTTTGTATCACAGCCTTGAACTTATCAACTTTTGTTTGAAGTATATCTATATAGCTGTTAGAAAAAAAGCTGTCATTTAGTTTTTTTCTGTCAAACTTTACTTTTGTTTCCATCCTTATAAGTTCACCATCTATCAGCAAATAAGTGATATGATTAAAAAAAGGATTATGGTAAGTGTTGGTTGTTTCCATAGTCAATATAGTATTGTTATCTTTATCTTTTGAGATTTTTACACTATTTTCCTTACTATGCATTATATCCATGAAAAGTATTTTTTTTATATGGTTTTGAAGCTGTTTCTCGTCTAAATGTTTTGTATAAAAATCATTACTTTGTTTTGTTATATCAAGTGTCTGATATAAAAACAAAACTATGATAGAAAAAAGTGTAATTGATACAAGTATCTCTACTAAGGTAAATGCTTTTCTTTTCATATTATTTCAGTGTAAATGTATAAAACTTTTTTACGGTTTTATCTTCTATAGTGTATGTTGATTCAAAAACTTTTGCAGTATGTATATAGTCATTTTTTGGTAGCTTTACATCTTCAAGCTCATCATCTTTTATATTTACTTTAACCTCTTTTAACTCTTTTCTTATATCGTCATCACCAAAATCAACAATATCACTTAGATAAACTTTTTTATTTCTCATGCTAGTTGAGCTACTGACACTTAAACTTATATAACTGTTATTTGTGGATTTTTGTTCAAAAACCTCAAGATTGTGAAGATTGTTTTGTTTTATCTGCAAAGAAGCTGCTATAACAACCGTAAGAAGTACAATCGATACTAAAACCTCCACAAGAGATATAGACTTTTTCACAGCTAACCGCTTATACCTATTCTTATAGCTTCATCAAGTGAAGTGCTACCGTTTTGTATCATATTCTTTAGCTGTTCATTTAAAGGGTTCATCCCATTTTCTAAAGCCAGATTCATAAGCTGTTCATCATCAACTTCACTTTGAAGTGCATGTTTTATCTTATCACTTACAACAAAAAGTTCTGCTATAGCCACCCTTCCCGTATATCCAGTAAAATTACACTCTTTACATCCACAAGCTTTATATACTTTCAAGTCACTAGGCAGGTTAAATTCATTTAGGTGGTGTTCTGCTAATATATCTTCCTCTTTACATTTATCACATAGTTTTCTTACAAGTCTTTGTGCAAGTACAGCTAAAATTGATGATGATATCAAAAACCTCTCAAGTCCCATATCTATAAGTCTAGTTATAGACGCAGGTGCTCTGTTGGTATGAAGTGTTGAAAATACAAGGTGACCTGTAAGGGCAGCTTGTACTGCTATGGAAGCTGTTTCATTATCTCTTATTTCACCTAGCATTATCACATCAGGATCTTGTCGTAAAATACTTCGCAGACCTGAGGCAAATGTAAGTCCCACTTTTTCATTTACCTGTATCTGATTTATCTTGTCACTTTTATACTCTACTGGGTCTTCTACTGTTATAATATTTTTTTCAGGTGATTCTACTGTTTGTAAAAGTGAATGTAATGTTGTTGATTTACCGCTTCCCGTAGGTCCTGTCACTAATATCATACCGTATGAATTTTTTGTAAGAGATTCCAGTGTTTTTGTAATATCAGTAGAGATACCAAGCTCGTGAAGTGAAGGGATGTCACTACTTTGCATCAATATTCTCATAACAACTCTTTCACCGTAAAAAGTTGGAAGTACAGACACCCTTACATCTAGTGTTCTTCCCGCTACTTTTACTGCTGTTCTTCCATCTTGAGGTACACGCTTTTCACTTATGTCAAGATTTGAGATAACTTTTATACGACTTACAACCAAAGCCATTATATTTTTATCTAGCTCTATATGTTTTAAAAGTACCCCGTCTACTCTGTATCTTACTTCCCCTTTAAACTCATGAAGCTCAATATGGATATCAGATGATTTTTTCTTTATAGCTTGGTAAAAAAGCGAGTTAACAAACTTGATAATTGGAGCAGAACCCTCATCTGTCATAATATCCGCAGAAGTTTTCAAAAACTCCGAGATATTCATATCCTCTTCATCTTCAACTACAGACTCTTCTGTACTTTGTGTGATATCAGACATCTGCTTATCTGTTTTTGTCTCTATAGATTTTGTATAAAGTCTTTCAAAAGATATCTCATCCAAAAACACTATGGGAAGTTGATAATTTTGCTTAGATAGATAATCAAAAGATACACTCATATGCTCTTTAGAAATAGCTATAGTCGTTGTATCCTCTACAGTAGTAAACAGCACAAAGTATTTTAGTGCCGTCTCATAGTTCTCATACTCCACAACCTCAAGGTTGCTGTTGTGGATCTCTTCTATATTCATCATGATTTACAGTCCAAAGATCTCTTTTACTCTTTGTTGGTGAGCTTCATTTGCAGTTGGCTTATTTAGCTTTTCATCATTGTACTCTTTTATATCTTCTTCTATCTCTTCTCTTTGTTCTTTCAATTCGTCTTTTTTCTCTTCTCTTGCCAAATCTTCAATTTTTGCTTTTATCTTTTGTTCTTCCA
>JAYEKV010000165.1:8727-14132 GCA_034716855.1 Campylobacterota bacterium
TTATCCGTATCAAGCTTATCTATAAGTTTAGTAAAATAAACTATCTCATCTTTTGGACCCATAAGTATGATAGAGTTTGATTCTTCATCCATAGATGCAAATGGTTTATTTGCTTTATCTTTATATACTTTTTTTGCAATTATACCGTTTAGTATTTTTATCACACTTTTAGATTCTGCATTTTTAAGATATACAACATCCACTACCTTTTCTACCAAACTTCCTTTCTCTTCTATACCTTTAAGATAGTTCACTAAAAAGTCTACATTTTTCTTTTTACCGACAAACATAATAGTATTTGTATCTTTATTTAAAAGTATCTCTACTTTCTCTTTTAATATCTTTTCATCAAATACTGTTTTTGCTACTGTTTTAAGATCATTTAGTACGGTTGCACCTTGAAGATTGTGTAGTTCTACTGTTTGTATATCTTTTTTAGAATCTTTTGCGATCATACTGATCACATCTTTTACTGTTGCTATATTTGCTTGAAAATCTGTAAGTATCACTGCGTTTGATTCTTTGTCTGTTACTAGCTTGGCACTTTTGCTTATAAGGTGTCTTACTTTAGAGCTTATATAGTCTACATTTGAATGTTCTACATTAAATACTTCCGTTACCATTGCGTGTGTTTTTTTACTAGTATTATTATATACGGGGATATTGTATTTAGCAGCATCACTTAGTCTTACAACTCTTAAGATACCTTGGTTTTCTATAAGTGTATAACCTTTTGACTCCAATACATAAGTAAGTATATTCAAAATATCATCAACATATACAGGCTTATTTGAGATAAAGTCAACTTTACCTTTTACTTTTGCAGTAAGAAGGATATTTTTATCTACGATCTTAGAGGTAAGCTTTATAAAGTCTTCTATCTCCAAATCTTTAAAATTTATATTTATCTGCTCTTTTACAGGAAAATTCTCTGTCGTTTGTTTTGCATAAATATTGATAGCTAAACCTATCATTAAAATAAAACTTATTATATATCTACTTGATCTCATATTCTATCTCCATTTGTTTATTGCCTCTTAGTATTGTAAAGTTCAGAACATCCAAACTATCTATTTTTTTATAGATATCAAAGGCATCTGCATAACTTTTAAGTTCTGTATTGTTTACTTGTTTGATTATATCACCTTTTTTTAAGCCAAGCTTTTTAAAGATACTATTTGAAGGTATATTTCTTATCTCAAAGCCATCTATTTTACCGTTTGTCATTTTTTCATTTATTGCTATTTGTGACCAAATCTTGTCAGGATTTGAGATATATTTATCCACTGTGTTTTTTGTGATATTATATACACCGTCGATATTTTCAATCTCTTTTTTTACTATCTTTGTTTTTGGTTCTTTTTTTACGGTATAGGCTGTTTCTTTCTCTTCTTTACCTAGTGTTAGTTTGTACTCTTTTGAATTTTTCTCAAAGATCACATATTTTGGATATACTGATTTTAAAGTGTACTTTTTGAAGCTTTCCCCTACACTTAAAATATGTGTAACAGATGCACTTTTTTCAGAGATGATGATCCATCCTTTGTTGTCGTTCTTTGCGTATATTGCTTTTAAAACTATACTAGAGATAAGCTGATACTCTTTTTTCTTTGGAGCAGTCTCTTTTTTTGTAGTTTTTTCTACTTTTTCTTTAAAAGATTGTGCAAGTTTATATTTTTTATATTCTACTTTATAGTTCTGCTTAGATGGTTCAAAACTATAACTTTTTGGGAGATAAAAATACAAAGCAACACTAAGTAAATAAGCCAGTAGTCCTATAACGGCAAACGGTAGTATACTTTTAAATATGCTATTAGTATTTATATTCATATGTATACCTTGTTTGTTTTGTTTTTTTATCTTGATCTATTTTTGTCAAATACTTTACTATTTGTCTGTATTTACTTTTAAAACTGTTTGAAACTAAAAGCTCAAGTCGGACTGTTTTATTTAAAACATCAACATAACCTTCACATTCACCCATATCAAAACTTGAAAATACATTTATTTTTAAAGGATCTGTTACACTATATGTCATCTCTATTTTATCTATGGTTCCCGGCACAAATTTTTTCATAGAAGGGTCTACACTAATATTTTCTATTTTTATTTGATTGAATAAAAGATAAGTTTGTACTTTTATATCTTTTATATTTGAAGTTTGGATATTATCGTATTTTAAATTTACATCATTTATATCTAAAGATACCATATCCTCTTTTATACTTTTATGTTCCAGACTTACTTTTTGTTCAGCTAACTTATCTAAAGCAAAATAATATATATTTTCTTTTGGTAAAAACAAAGTAAAAGTTATCAAAAAGAACAATGGATAGATAATAGTTTTAACTAATATATTCATATTTATTTACCAACTTCCATCTCTAAACTTTTATTTGTGATACTAAGAGATAGTATCTTAAAGTTACCGTTTAGTATTTTATTTAGAAATCTATCTATTTTATTTGTATCTGTCTCTTCAAAAGATATATATATTTTTTTAGGTTTTGTTTGTTTGTTTATATTTTTTATCTTTAATTGTGAGATTATCTTATCAAGTTTTTTTGAAGTATTAGTTCCCGTACCCCAGCTTTTTTTCAAGCCATCATATTTATATGCAGATGTTTGAAATTCATTGAACTCATCACTTTGTTGTTTCAATTCTATTACAGAACTTTTCAGTGCGATAAGCGATACAAGAACCAATACAAAAGATACCAGCAGATATGTTGAAGGTGCTATTTTATTCATATTTAAATCCTACGGTTACTATACTGTCTTTAACCACTGCACTGTTTAGAGTATATTTTTTTTCCAAATAATTCGTAAGTTTTTTTGCCTTAGTATCTTTTACTTTTAATTTTATATTTTTATCTTTTATATCCAGTGATAATATAGTACCGCCTGTTTTTCTTTTTAGATCAAAGATATAACTTGCTGTTTCTCTTAAATGATTTTGGGTTGTAGATATTTTTTGAAGTTTTCTCATGATAGATTTTGTTTGTATTGTTGTAGCAGGCATATCAAACGAGGTTTTTATATTTTCTATTTTTGTTTCATATTCTGATGCTGAAAATTTATTATCTATCACTTTTACAAAAGTAAATAAACTAAATAACACAAATACGGCAGTTAGTTTATATGCCGTATCAGTTTGAATATATTTAGAGCTGTTATTTAGTGATATGCTCTCTTTTGACAGCTTTATATTTTGTATATCTATATTATTTTCTATATCAACTTGAAGCAGCAATGGTATCTGCACAAGTTTACCATCTATAAAACTCAAACATACATTATCAACTTTCATACAAGACTGCCCCAAGCCTTCTACAATATCACCAAACTCTATTTGTCCAAAATGTATATTATTTACCTGTGTAAGTTTTAGTCCAGAGTTTTTAATAGCTTCTATGATCTTTGATTCATCATAGGCAAAACACAAATATTTTTGCCCTTGAAGTTTTTGTACATAATAACTTGCATCTTCTATATCTATATATTCATCAAACTCATTAGGAAGTACTCTAAGTACCTCTTTTTTTGAGTTTAAAGGAAACTCAAATACCCTGCTCCAATAATATTCCGGTGACAATATTATATTAACTTTATCACTTAGAGTACAGTTTGATTTTGAATGTAAAAAAATATTTACATAAGTTTGTTTTGCAAAAATCTTCTATTCCTCTTCTTTTCTTAAAAATTCCATGAAAAACACACCAAAGATACCTATGATTATAGAAGTTACAAAAGATACCACTACGATAAGTCCTCTTTTTGGTTTTGTTTTATCTTTTATATATGCTACTTGCGGTTTTGTAAACTGCTTTACATTATACAAAGAGTTAGCCAAAGAGAGTACCTTTTTTTGTACCAATCCTGAGATAAGCTGGCTTAACTGCTCTTTGATACTTATATCCACAGTATTATCAAGCTCGTTTTTATAATAATCTATCTGCTTTTGTACATCTCTCATCTCAACTTCTCTTAAATGAGCCGTCAACTCTTTTAAGTATATATCAACAAGTTCTTTAGATAAAAATCTATCTTGAGTAACAGCACTTAGTGTTATCACGCTAGATTTTTTATCACTGTTTATAGAGATTGTCTGAGTTATTTTTTTGTATGTATTAAATATCTCTTCTGCTTGATTTTTTTCCTCTTTTTTGTCACTGTCAGAGTTCAACATATTATAAATACCGTCGTAACCCAAAGCAAATACAAGATTTTCTTTCTTTGCTTCAAACTTTTCTGTAAGGTTATATTTTTTTATCATATACTCTTCAAAAGCATGATCTTTTAATATAGTACTTAAAGAAGTAGCAGCATCTATACTTCCACCACTTCCTATATCTATACCAGCCATACCTGCAAGTGCCCCAAGACCGCCCAAAGAAGGCTTGGCTTGTGTTTGAGGTACTAGTGATGTAGATGAGCTGTAACTATTTGGTATAGATAGTGTATAAGCTATGGTCAAAGAGGTAACTACAAAAGTGAAAAAAGCAATTTTAAATTTATTTTTCCAAATAGTAGAAAAAAGTTCCTTTAAGTCTATCTCATCTTCTTCTATATATTGAGTTTGTTCCATTTTACAGACCACCCACTGTTTTTATAGATGCAGCCGTTACTGCTAATTGATAAACTATCTGAGAAACTTCTTTCCATAAAAGTATATTTGATACACTGCTTACTTTCATAGGTACGATTATAGTTGAGCCTTTTTTTATCTGATTTGCAAAATCATTAAACAGATATCCGCTTCCTATTTTTTTAGCTTCACCGTTCGCAAATACAATATACATAGCTTCTTCATCTGCTCTTTGAGTAAGGCTTCCTGCTTTTTCTATATAATCTTCAATTTTATTTTCACTGTTATAGATAAAACTGCTTGGATTCATAACTTCACCGTAAACTGAAACAGTATCATTTATACTTGGCACTATTAAAGTATCTTTATTTTCAAGTCTTATATCAAATTCACTATTTTTAAATTTTTCAATATCACTGTCAAGATATACTACAAGTCTACCTAATGGCTCATACTCATCTGCCTGTTTTTCAAGTAGATTGATAGTAGATACAAGCTCTGCTGTAGTTGTATCTTTTTGACCAGCTTGTTTTACATTTGTAGAAAGGAATGAAATCTGCTGTTTTAATTTCAGCATAGCCTCATTCATCCTTTTTGCTTCATTGACCTTTATACTTTCTCTTGAGAATACAGCACCCGCTATAAACGCTTCTTTAGTAAATCCACCTGCTCTTTGTATAATATTTGAAAGTTTTTCCCCCGTACTTACCGTATAAGTCCCTGGGAATCTTACCTCACCTTTTAGTACAACTTTTTTTGTATCATACCAGTTTGGTATAGTGAAAATTGTTATCTCATCATTGTCTTGAAGTTTAAA
>JAYEKV010000165.1:14232-15369 GCA_034716855.1 Campylobacterota bacterium
ATATATTTCGCTTCTAAAAGTTACCATAGTATATAATTCTTTCAAATTCATACCCTCAAAATATTTGTACTTTACACTGTCATCTTTTACAACTTTACCGTGTACATAAACATATGGCTTCTCTTTTATCTCATAGTTATTAAATACCTCTATCTTATCACCGTCTTTTGGTGTCATAGAAAAAAGCTTGTTCTTGCTCAATATTAGTGTTTGAAGTTTTTGATTTTCATCATATCTTGTAAGTTTTATACTGTTTTTTGTAGCATCATAACTAAACCCTCCACTGTATCTAAGAAGATCTTGGAAAGATTCTTTATCTTTTAGTTCATAAATAGCTTGGTTTTTTACTTTACCTGTCAGTGTTAAAGATTTTTTCGTAAAATTCACAGTGATAATATCACCGCTTCTTAACAAAATATCATTCTGTTTGTCTGCTGAAGTCAAAAGCTTATACAGATCAAAAGTATAGATCTTTTTACCGTTTCTTACCACATTTATATCTCTATAACTACCAACTTCAAGAAGTCCGTTGGCATTGATAAGTGCATCTTTTATAGTTGAAAATGAACTAAGATTATAGATACCCGGTACCTTTACATTACCCGTAACTACAACTTGGATAGAGCTGTATCCAGATATATCAACGATCACTTTAGTTCTTGGAAATGCTTTTGTAATAGTATTTGTCACTACTGTTTTTGCTTCTGCAAAAGATAAAGAAGCTACTTTTAAAAGACCTATATCAGGTATATTTATATTACCGTTGTTATCTATCTTCAGCTCATAAGTTTTTGTATTTTTTGTACCGTAAGTATTTATATATATTGTATCACCGTTGTTTAGTATATAATTATTTGAAGTTGGGATAAGTGTATTGTTTAGTATATTTTTGTTTTGAAAGAAACTTTGGCCGTATCTGTTTAATTTTATATTTTCATATCCATATTTAAAAAGATTTTTAACTGTTGCTTTTACTTCACCGTTAGTTGCTTTTATATTATTTACTGCAACTTCTGTTTTGATCTCTTTTGCTGATTTTTGATCTATATTTTTATCATCTATTAAAGATTTGTATTGTTCATATTTTTGCAAATCCTGTGGAGTAACCCCTAATGCAAATAATATATTCATAAAAAA
>JAYEKV010000166.1:0-3912 GCA_034716855.1 Campylobacterota bacterium
TAATTGAGCTTGATATTGAAGATAATGATATATCATCATTACCTGAAGGTTTTGATAAACTGCCACATCTTAGAAATCTTTATATTGACGGTAATAATCAATTAAAAAGACCTTCAAATAGCTCTTTAGAGTTTTGTGATGTAAGTTGAGTATGATATTTGCTATATTCTACTAATTTATCACATAAGCCCCTTCGAATATAGTTTTAGTTAGAATAGGATTTATAATTAAAATAATAAATTCTGATAAGATAATCAAAAAGGTCAAAAGATTATGGTTAAAATAGCTTTAATAGGGCAGCCAAATGTAGGGAAAAGTTCATTGTTCAATAGACTTGCTAGAAAGCAAGTTGCGATTGTTAGTGATATCTCAGGAACTACAAGAGATGTAAGAAGAAGAGAGATAGAGATATTTGGTCGTGAAGCTTTAATGCTTGACACAGGTGGTATCTCTAAAATAAAAAAAGATGAAACAATGGAAGATGGAAGTGAATACGAAATCTTCAAAAATGTTAAAAGAAAAGCTGTAGAAACAGCTAAAGAAGCAGATATAATTCTGTATATGGTTGATGGTAAGAATATACCTGATGCTGAGGATAGAGCTCTTTTTTATGAGCTGCAGGCACTAGGTAAAAATCTAGCACTTGTGGTAAATAAAATTGATAACGATAAAGAGCTTGAGAGACTTTGGGATTTTTATGAATTTGGTATCAATGATGACCAGATGTTTGGTATATCGGTATCTCATAATAGAGGAACGAAAAAACTTTTTGATTGGCTTTTTGAGCAGCTTCCACCTTCAAAAGAGGAGTTAGAGACACCTGCTGGTGATGAAGAAGCTAAAACAAGTAGAGAACTACCTGAAGTATCAGCAGAAGATGAAAAAGAACCATTTGATCCAAATCATATAAAAGTAGCAATTATTGGAAAACCAAATGTTGGGAAAAGCTCAATACTAAATGCTCTAATAGGTGAAGAGAGATCAGTTGTATCTCCTGTTGCAGGGACTACTATAGATCCAGTTGATGAAACCTATCAAGTTGGGGATAAGTCTATCACTTTTGTTGATACGGCTGGTCTTAGAAGAAGAGGTAAAATCGTAGGTATAGAAAAATATGCCTTGATGAGAACAGAAGATATGCTAGCTCAGGCTAATGTTGCATTATTAGTATTGGATGCATCTCAGCCAATAAGCGATCAAGATGAAAAAATATCAGGTCTTGTTGACAGGTTTGGTTTAGGAACGATCATCATTTTAAATAAGTGGGATGAAAATATGGACACTTATGAAAAAATATCAGATGAGATAAGAGGTAGATTTAAGTTCTTATATTATGCACCTATTGTTGCAGTTTCGGCAAAAACAGGTAGAAATATTAATAAACTTGAAGAGAAGATACTACATATTTTTGATAACTACCATAAAAGAGTTTCAACTTCAGTACTTAATGCAACTATAGAAAAAGCTGTAAGAAGACACTCATTGCCAAGTCCGGCTGGAAATAGACTAAGAATCTATTTTGCAACGCAGTTTGATGCAAATCCACCTACTATTGCTGTAATTATGAATAAGCCAAGACTACTTCACTTCTCGTATAAAAGGTATCTTATTAATTTTATTAGAGAAAATATAGATTTTGAGGGTGTTCCTTTAAGAGTAGTAGCTCGTGGTCGAGGTGAAAGAAGTGCCGAACAAGAACAGTTTGAGGCATCTTATCAAGAGTTTAAACTTCCTACTGATTATATCTTACCTCACTTTAAAGAGGAAGATGGAGATTTTGATAGCGATGAGGAGTTTGGAGCTTATTAATTAGGCTTCAATAAGTTTAAAACTTATAGATATAAAAAAAGGGTAGAAGTTAAAACTTCTACCCTTTTTAATTTACAGGTTGTAAATTATTACTTAACAGCTTCTTTTAATTTAGCACCAACTTTAAACTTAGCTACAGTTGACTCAGCAATTTGAATTTTTGCACCAGTAGATGGATTGATACCTTCTCTTGCAGCTCTTTTTGAAGTACTGAATGTACCAAATCCGATAAATGATACAGTATCACCTTTTGATAAGCTCTCTGTAATTGTTTCTAATGTTGCTTCTAATGCAGCACCTGCGTCTTTTTTTGTTAATCCCGCTTTATCTGCAACTTGTGCGATTAATTCAGCTTTATTCATAATAATTTCTCCTAATTGATAAATATTTGATAAATCTTAACAAAATTAATATTAATTAAAATTTAAAACATACGATTTTTATTAACTTTTTTTTAAAATATGTTAGAATTCTGCTATGTTTACACTAAAATCACTATTAACACCCTTATTTTTCTCTTTATTTATATATTTAGAGTATTTTGATTTGACTAATTCTTTATTGAATACTTTATTTGTAATTGTTGCTTTTTATAATGTATTATTATTATCAAGAAGAGAATTGTTCGCAACTGGATTTATAACTTCCTTACTTTGGTTTTGGTGGATAGGGTATAGTTTTGTATATTATGACCTTATATATATGATACCTGTTATTCTTATATGTATAGGTTTTATTTATGGAGTACTGTTTTATATAATTGGTATATTTAGTAATATATTCTTTAAAGTATTATACATATTTCTTTTAAGTTTTATAGAACCATTTGGTTTTAATTGGTTTAAAATAGAGCTGCCTTTTGTTTATAGTTATATAGGAAGTTCAAAAATAGAATTTTTAATGTTCTTGATAATCATGGCTGTTTTTATAACCATAAAAGAAAAACAAAATATATACATGGCTATATCTGGATATATTATTTCATTATTTTTAATAATCTATTATAATACGGTAAATTTACAGCAAAAAGATCTTTCTGTTAATGATCTAAAAATATTTATGAATCAGACAAATATAGATCAAGATAAAAAGTGGAAAGGTGAAAATCGGAATAAAATAGTTGATAATAACTTCAAGTCTATAAATAAGGCTATATCAAAAGGTTATGATCTTATTGTATTTCCTGAGACATCTTTCCCTTTAGTACTAAATAGAAACAGCAAGATACAAGAGCGATTAATAGAAAAGTCTTATGAGATATCTATAGTTTTAGGATCCCTTTACAAAAAGGATGGTTTGTATTACAACTCAACATATATGTTTGAAAATGGAAAAGTAGAAGTTGCCCATAAAGTAGTATTGGTACCTTTTGGTGAAGCAGTACCTATGCCTGAAAAAATCAGAAACTGGATAAATGATATGTTTTATGATGGTGCAAAAGATTATGAGGTGGCAGAAAATCCTACTACTTTTAATATAAAAGGGACAAAATTTAGAAATTCCATATGCTATGAAGCAACAACAGATAAAATATATGAAAATCTTGATACAAAATATGTATTGGCATTGTCAAACAACGCTTGGTTTACTCCATCTACGGAACCTGCTTTGCAGAAAATACTTCTTCAATACTATGCAAATAAGTATGATCTTGTTATATATAGTGTTACAAATAAAAGTAAAAGTGGTATAATACAACCATGATTACTAAACAGTCCATAGAAAATCTAAAATCACATCTTGATGTGGTAGATGTAGTATCTCAATTTATAGAGCTTAAAAAAGCAGGTGCTAATTTTAAGGCATGCTGCCCTTTTCACGGAGAAGACACACCATCTTTTGTAGTTAGCCCTGCTAAACAGATATATCACTGTTTTGGTTGCGGAGTAGGGGGTGACTCTATAAAGTTTATTATGGAGTATGAAAAGCTCTCATATCCTGAATCTATAGAAAAACTGGCATCTATGTATAATGTCTCTTTAGAATATGATAATAATTTTAAAAAGCAGGATACTTCACTTATAGATAAAGTCAATCAATATTATCAAAAACTTTTAGTACATAATGATACTGCACTAAAATATTTAAAAAGCAGGGGTATTT
>JAYEKV010000167.1:0-35268 GCA_034716855.1 Campylobacterota bacterium
GTTTCTTTTTTGAATCATTATTGCCATATATAAAACCTTGTTAAAATAAAGTGATAGTTTTTAATTGGAAATTTTAGCAGATTAACTATCAAACTAAGCTTTAAAAATCGATCATTTTTTATTATACAATTTATAAGACGCTTACAAAAGATTTTCAGCAAAATTTTGATAAAATATCTCAAAATTATAAACTATTAAAAAGGATTGTGATGCCAGTTAAAGTTGCGATTAATGGACTAGGTAGAATAGGAAGATGTGTAGCTAGAATAGTTGCCGACAGAGATGATGTAGAGCTTGTTGCTGCTAATGCCAGCGGTTCTGAAGAGATGATTCAATATGGACTTAAATATGATACTGTTCACGGTAACAGACAAGATATAGAGGTAAAAGATGGGTTTATCTGTATAGGTAATGCGAAAGCTAAGCTTTTAAGCGAAAGAGATCCTGCTAAACTTGACTTTGCAGGACTTGGAGCGGAAGTTGTTTTAGAGTGTACGGGTGCATTCTTAACTGAAGAATCTGTTCAGGCTTATCTAGACAACGGTGTTAAAAAAGTTGTGTTCTCTGCTCCTGCCAAAGATGATACTGCAACATTTGTAATGGGTGTAAATGAAGATACTTACGCAGGTCAATCGGTAGTTTCTAATGCTTCTTGTACAACAAATGGTCTTGCTCCTGTTGCTAAAGTACTTGATGATGTATTTGGAATAGAAAAAGGTCTTATGACAACTATCCACTCATACACGGGAAGTCAGCCTATTTTAGATGCAAAGCATAAAAAAGATCCAAGAAAAGCAAGAGCGGGAGCTACAAACTTAGTACCAACTACAACCGGTGCTGCAAAAGCTATTGCGAAGGTTATGCCTCAACTTACAGGTAAGATGAACGGTCAGGCTATAAGAGTACCGACTCCAAATGTTTCTATGGTTGATTTAACGGTAACTTTAAATAAGAATACAACTTTAGAAGAAGTTCAAAATGCTTTTGTTGAAGCTAGTGAAGGTTCTATGAAAGGTATCTTGGGTGTAGATACAGAAGGTAGAGTTTCAAGTGACTTTAACGGTGAAGAGCAATCAACAGTTGTACCTCTTGATACTATTCAAGTGATAGGTGATAATATGGTAAAAGTTCTTTCTTGGTATGACAATGAGTGGGGATACTCTTGTAGACTTGTAGATATGGGTCTACATGTAGCAACAAAATAGGTAAATGCGGTTTTGCGGTAGCAAAATATTTCTTTAGAAACTAAATAAAAGGGGAAAAATGAAACTTCAAGAGATTAAAAATATAGATATATCAGGTAAAAAAGTATTTATCAGATGTGATTTTAATGTGCCTGTTGATGAGTATCAAAATATTACAGATGATAGAAGAATAAAGTCTGCACTAAATACTATAAGATACTGTATAGATAATGATTGTGCCGTTATCATTGCATCACACTTTGGAAGACCAAAGAATGGTTTTGAAGAGAAGTTCTCTTTAAAGCCGGTTGCTAAAAGACTTCACACACTTTTAAAACAAGAGATCAAACTTGCTCCAAATGTAGTATGTGGTGAAACTATTGATATGGCAAATGAATTAAAAAGCGGTGATATTATGCTTTTAGAAAATATGAGATTTGAAACTGGTGAAACTAAGAATGACCCGGAACTTTCTAAAACACTAGCTAATATGGCAGATGTTTATATCAATGATGCTTTTGGTGTGTCTCATAGAGCACATGCTTCTGTTGAGGGTATAGCTCAACATTTTGATACAAATTCAAAAGCGGCAGGGTTTTTACTTGCTAAAGAGATAAAGTTCTTTTATCATATTATAGAAGAGCCAAAGAGACCATTTGTATCTATAGTCGGAGGTTCTAAAGTTTCAGGAAAACTAGAAGCTCTTCATAATCTTGTACCGAAAGTTGATAAGATAATTATAGGTGGAGGTATGGCATTCACTTTCCTTAAAGCTCTAGGTTATGAGGTTGGTAACTCTCTTGTAGAAGATGAACTTATCCCTGAAGCAATAAAGATTATGGAAGAAGCAAAAGAGCTTGGAGTTAAGTTCTATCTTCCTGTGGATGTTATAGCCGCTGAAGAGTTTAACGCAGAAGCTTTTGCAAAAGCTACAACTGTTCAGGAGATACCAAAAGGATGGATGGGTCTTGATATTGGACCTGCATCTGCAACACTGTTTATGCAGGCACTTGAGGATGCACATACTATTCTTTGGAATGGACCTATGGGTGTTTATGAGATGGATAAATTTGCAAAAGGTAGTACAAAACTATCTCATGCGGTAGCTAACTCATACGCTACAACAGTAGTTGGCGGTGGTGATACAGCTGATCTTGTTAAAAGAACAGGTGATGAAGATGAGATGACATTTATCTCAACCGGTGGTGGTGCTTCATTGGAACTTATTGAAGGTAAAGTGTTACCTGGTGTAAAAGCACTAATAATAGAAAAGTAATAAGTAACTAAATGAGAATACTGCTCAATGGTGTAGGAAGGGTCGGTAAATCTATATTGAGATTATCTACCTTTTCTGATTCTTTTTGTATTACGGCTATAAATGAAGTAAATACAAATATTGAAAATATTGCATATATGATAAACTATGACTCAACATACGGAAAACTAGATGATAAGTATAAAGTTTGTGAAGATAGCATAGAAAACAACAGTTCAAAAATAAAAATTTTAAATTTTGAAAAATTAGAAGATATTGATTTTAAAAAATATAAAATAGATGCAGTGATTGATGCAAGTGGCACAAAAGTTGATATGACAGTTTTAGAGAATTTGGGATTAAAAAGTGTTTTTTTAACTCATCCAAATAAAAATGCACATATAAATGTAGTACTTGGGGTAAATAGTGATGAGCTTGATTGTAATAAACATAAAATAATTTCAACAAGTTCATGTAATGCAACAGCACTTTTACCTGTACTAAAACTTATAGATGAAAGTGTAGGGATTCAATGTGGTAATATTACTACGATACACCCTTTACTAAATCATCAAAAAGTACTTGATTCAAGCTGTATAGGAAGTGATGATAGAGATATTGCCTGTAATTTTGAGTTTGGAAGGTCATCTTTGCAAAATATTATACCAAGTAAGACAACAACTTTAGAAGCTTGTTCTTATGTTATGAAAAGTTTAAATGATAAAAATATAGTTTCAAGCTCTTTTAGAGTTCCTACGGCAACTGTAGGTGCTATAGATATATCATTAATAACTGACAAAAAAAGTTCATCGCATAAGTTAAAAGAACTATTTTTGAAATATGAAAAAGAGCAGACATATAATGTTATACTAAATAATAACGAACATTTGGTTTCATCTGATTTTATCGGTGAAAAATATACTACGGTGGTAGATCATAGATTTACGCAAGTACAAGAAAATCTTGTGAAATTAAATATATGGTATGACAATGAATGGGGCTATGCTTCAAAAGTTGTGGATATTGTGGATCTATATATATCAAATATAAACAATAAAAAAGGGATAAGAGATGAAGATAATTGCAAGTAACTTTAAAACAAACCATACAAGAAGAAGTACAAAATATTTTGTGGAAGATGTAAACTCTTTTTTAAATGAAAAAAATATAGAAAATGAAGTGTATATATTTCCACCGGCAACTGCGTTGGATGAGTTTGATACAAGAGAAACTGTAAATATAGGAACACAAAATGCTTACTATACAACATCAGGTTCTTTTACGGGAGAGTTAGGTAGCGAACAGTTAGACGAGTTTGGAATAAAAACAATCTTGATAGGACATAGTGAAAGAAGACATATTTTAGGTGAGTCACAAAAAGACATTACACTAAAGTACAATTTTTATAAGGCACTTGGATATAAGATTATCTATTGTGTAGGGGAACCTTTAGAGATAAGAGAAAAAGGTTTGACTGAAACTCTTGGATATATTTGGGAACAGTTTGACGGTATAGATCTATCTTATGATAAATTGGTTGTGGCATATGAACCTGTATGGGCAATTGGAACAGGAGTAGTGGCAACTGTTGAAGAGATAACTCAAGTACATAAAAAAATCAAAAAGAAAATAACACAACCTTTGCTTTACGGAGGGAGTGTTAAGCCTTCAAATATTGAGGATATTTTAAATATTGAAAATGTAGACGGAACTTTAATAGGTAGTGCATCTTGGGATGTTGAGGCATTTAAACAAATGATAGAGATAACAAGCAAAAAATAAAGGGGGTAATATAATGTTAATGGAAGGTAAAAAAGGTCTTATTATTGGAGTAGCGAATAACAAATCGATTGCTTACGGTATCGCAAAACAATGTGCTGCACAAGGTGCTCAGATGGCTTTTACATATTTAAGTGATAGATTTAAGAAAAAGGTAGAGCCTTTGGCTAATGATTGTGGTTCAACGCTTTGTTACGAACTTGATGCAAGTAAACCTGAACAGATAGCTGCACTTAAAGAATCATTGGAAAAAGATATGGGTGAGATTGATTTTATTGTACACTCAATAGCATTTGCACCAAAAGAGGGCTTGAGCGGTAGATTCTACGATATAAGTAAAGAGGCATTTAATGTATCTATGGAGATATCTGTTTATTCACTTATAGAGATAACGGGTGCATTAAAGCCATTACTAAGTAAAAATGCTTCTATCCTTTCTTTATCCTATTATGGTGGTGTAAAATATATCCCTAACTATAATCTTATGGGTGTGGCAAAAGCTGCACTGGAGATGACTATCAAATATTTAGCAGAAGATCTAGGAAAAGATGGTATCAGAGTAAACGGTATCAGTGCAGGACCAATTAAAACTTTGGCAGCAAGCGGTATAGGTGACTTTAGTTTTATGCTAAAATGGAATGCTGCACATAGTCCAATGAAAAAGAATGTAACAATTGATGAGGTTGGAAATAGTGGTATGTATCTTCTTTCTGATCTTAGTTCAGCAGTAACAGGAGAGATCCATTATGTTGACGGTGGGTTTAATATCATGGGTATGCCTGCTGTTGAGTTCGATGAGCAAGGTAAACCTAAAATAGCCTGGAATGGAATAGATAAATAAATCTTTATCTTTTTGACTAACTCTTCGTTGAAGAATAAATTTACGATAGTCACCTACTTAAAGTAGGCTCCCACCGTAAATTTATTCTTCGCCTTGATTTAGCCTAAAAATATAAATTTTATTTATCTATTCTCAATCAACAATAAAAATAATAAAAAAAATTTTAAATGAAAATTCGATAGAATTATGATTTAGAGTTTTTATAATATAAAATAGGAAAAAAATGAATAATATAAATTTTAAAGAATTAGCGGATAAATATCAAACACCTTATTATGTTTATGATTTCGATCATATAACACAACAGTATCAAGAGTTAAAAAGTGCTTTTAAAGCAAGAAAGTCACTTATATCATATGCTGTAAAAGCAAACTCAAACTTAAGCGTTGTACAACATCTTGCAAAGCAAGGTGCGGGAGCTGATTGTGTAAGTATAGGTGAGGTAAAAAGAGCATTAAAAGTAGGAGTTCCTAAGTATAAGATCATATTTTCAGGGGTAGGAAAAACAGATGATGAGATCAGACAAGCATTAGAGTTTGATATATTAATGATAAATGTTGAAAGTGATGCAGAGCTTGGGAGAGTTGAGCTTATGGCTAAAGAGCTTGGTGTTACTGCAAGAATATCAATAAGAGTAAACCCTAATGTAGATCCTCAAACACACCCATATATCTCTACAGGGTTACATGAAAATAAATTTGGTGTGGATATTAATACTGCAAAAAGAATGTATATCATGGCTAAAAAAAGTGAAAACCTTGATCCTATAGGTATCCACTGTCATATAGGAAGCCAGCTTACAGAGTTAGCACCAATAAAAGAAGCTGTAAATATAGTTGCAGATCTTGTTAAAAACATAAAATCAGCACTTGATATCGAGCTTAAATTCTTTGATATAGGTGGAGGACTTGGTATTGTTTACGATGATGAAATTCTTATAGATACTTATGAATATGCACAGACAGTTTTAGAAGCTTTATTTGGACTTGATATCACTGTAGTTTGTGAGCCGGGAAGATTTATAGTTGGAAACAGCGGTACTTTTGTAACTAAAGTGCTTTATGAAAAAACAAATGGTGATAAAAGATTTGTTATTGTTGACGGTGCTATGAATGATCTTCTTAGACCAAGCTTGTATGATGCATATCATAAAGTAGAAGTTTTAAATAGAAGTGAAGATATAAGTGATTGTAATGTAGTGGGTCCTGTATGTGAAAGTGGTGACTTCTTTGCAAAGAATATTGATCTTCCAAAAACAGAACATAATGATCTTATTGCAATATATAGCAGTGGTGCATACGGTTTTACAATGGCAAGTAATTACAACACAAGAGGAAAACCTGCTGAAATAGCAGTTGAGGGTGGAGTTGAAAGACTTATAAGAAAAAGAGAAACTTTTGAGGATATTATAGCTTTAGAAGAAGAGTTTTTAAAAAACTAAAATAAAAGGATAAATTATGTCAATGGCTCAATCATTATTAGGAAGAGTAAGAATACGTACAAAGATAATACTTCCGACAATATTAGTACTTGTATTAAGTAATCTAGTATCAGTATTTACTTCAGCATATAAAATGGATGATTTGGCAAAAAATAATGCAAAAGCAGCCTTAAATCAATTGACAGATTCTATATTTTTAAATTTAAGAACAGCTATGAATACCGGTGATTCGACAATTATTGAAGATGCAGAAAATAAAAGTCGTGAAAATATTCAAGGACTTGAAAAGTTTGTAGTGGCGCGAAGTCAAAAGATGATAGAGCTATTTTCACCACAGATGAGTTATACGACTGATAAAGATATATTAAATGTATTTCAAACAAAAGAGGGAAAAATAATTGAGAATTTTGAAGGTGATAAACATACTATAAGATCTTTAAAACCGATGGTTGCAACTGATGAATGTTTATATTGTCATGTTAATCAACAAAAAGGTGATGTAATAGGTGTAATGGATCTTACATTTAATATGGAAGAGTCTGATAATATTATAAATTCGACAGTAATAAATCTTGTGATTCAGGCTATTATTGTATTGGTACTTGTAACGATTTTTATGACTGTATTAATTAGAAAAGCAACAAAACCAATCGATGTATTCCAAAAAGGACTTGAGATGTTCTTTAAATATATCAACAAAGAAAATAAAAATGTTGAACATATTGACGGATATACAAATGATGAGATAGGTACATTGGTTGACAGCGTAAACAGAAATATTGATGCAACAGTTAATGGTGTTGAAAAAGATGAAAAACTTATAGAAGAAGCAAAAGAGGTGTGTAAAAAAGCATCATTGGGAATCTATGATGTAAAGATCACAGCTACTGCACATTCACCTGAGTTAAATGATCTAAAAGAACTTGTAAATCAGCTGATAGATGCAGTTGGTTATAATGTAAACAGAGTTGTAAATGTATTAAATTCATATGATGATAATAATTATACGGATAGAATAAATTCAAGTGGAAGTACAACGGGAACTATGAAAGTTGTATTTGATAAAGTTGATGCTTTAGGTAACTCTTTGACAAATAGTGCAAAAACGAATCTTAGCAATGGAGAACAATTACAAAAAGATGCAAATGTCTTAGAGGAATCAGTATCAAAAATAGAACAGTTTATGACAATGCAGACAAATGAACTTCAAAACAGTGTAGATAAATTATCAGGGATTACAACAAATATCAGACAAACAACTGATCATGCAATATCTATGGCAGAATATGCACAGAATGTTACAAAATCAGTTGAAAAAGGTCAAAAACTTGCAAATCAAACAACAGTGGAGATGGATGAGATAGCAAGTCAGGTAACATTGATCAATGATGCTATTACAATAATTGATCAGATTGCATTCCAGACAAATATCTTATCACTAAATGCAGCCGTTGAAGCAGCAACAGCAGGAGAAGCAGGTAAAGGTTTTGCCGTAGTTGCTGGTGAGGTAAGAAATCTTGCAAATAGAAGTGCCGATGCAGCAAAAGAGATAAAAGATTTAGTTGAAAGTGCTACAAATAAAGCTCTTCAAGGTAAAACAATATCTGATGATATGAAACAAGGATACATTGAACTTAACGAACATATTAATTCAACAATAGAGTTGATCCAAAATGTTACACAAGCATCAAAAGAACAACAAAATAGTATTGAACAGATAAATTCAAATATGAATATTGTAAAAGAACATACGAACAAAAGTTCACAAATGACACAAGATGCTTTAAATATAGCAAATCAGACCAGTTCACTAGCAAAAATGATAGTAGATGAAGCAACACAGAAAAAGATATAAATAGATAAAAGGTATAAAATGGGAAATGAAGCTGGATTAAAAATATTAAGAGATACACTTGACAGTATTGATGACCAGATACTGCAACTATTAAATGAACGAATGGAAACTGTTCATAAAGTTGGAGAGCTTAAAGCAAAAAGTGGTGGTGCTATATATAGACCTGAACGGGAAAAAGCTATTATCGAAAGATTATATGAAGTATCACAAAATTCAAATGGAAAGCTTAACAAGGATGCTATATCTGCATTGTTTTTAGAAGTTTTTGCAATAAGTAGAAATCTTGAATTACCTGAAAATGTTGCATATCTTGGGCCAGAAGGAAGCTTTACACATCAAGCAGCAGAGAGTAGATTTGGAGCTATGAGTGCATATTTACCAATAAGTTCTATAAAAGGTGTGTTTAGAGAAGTATCTAATAAAAAAGCTAAATTTGGAGTGATACCAATAGAAAATAGCAGCAATGGAATAGTAAGTGATACGATAACTTGTCTTAATGATTATGATCTGAAGATCATTGCTGAAGTTATGGTAGATATACACCATTGTCTAGCAACAACATGTGACAGTGTAAAAGATATTAAAAGAATATACTCTAAAGATATAGCTTTTGAACAGTGTCATATATTTTTAGCAGATCTTGGTCTGGATGAGGTTGAACATATCCCAGTAGAGAGTACGGCAAAAGCAGCAAAACTTGCTATCCGTGAACCACATAGTGCAGCAATTTGTTCACATGTGGGAGCTAAGATGTATAATCTTCCGATATTATTTGAAAATATTGAAGATAAAGGGAATAACAGAACAAGATTTCTAATAGTATCTGATTTTGATAATGGACAAAGCGGAGATGATAAAACTTCTGTACTAGTACAGCTTTCAAATGAACATGGTGCATTAGTGAAGTTTTTAAATGATTTTGATGAAGCAGGTATAAACTTAACGAAAATAAAATCACATATTGTAGGTGGTATTTCAACTTTCTTTATTGATTTTAATGGACATAGAGATGATGAAAATGTATCTAAAATATTTGAAAAACATAAAAATAGTATAAAACTTTTAGGAAGTTATGTAAGGGAAGCAGATGACATTTAATAAAGTATTAGACAATGTAAGTATTTATGAAGCAGGTAAGCCAATAGAACTTGTTGTAAGAGAATATGGTGTAAATAGTAATGATATTGTGAAATTAGCATCTAATGAAAACCCATATGGGACTTGCCAAACTGTTGTAGATGCTATAGCAAGAAAGGCTTGTAGTGCATATGTATATCCAGATGATAGTATGTATGAATTAAAAGATGCACTTGCTAAAAAATTTGAAGTTCGTGAAAAAAATATAGTTATTGGTGCAGGATCTGATCAGGTAATAGAGTTTTGTGTACATGCAAAATGTGATGAAAATTCAAAAGTACTTATGTCTAAAACAACTTTTGCTATGTATGAGATATATGCAAAGCAAACAGGTGCGACTATTTTAAAAACACCAAGTGATGAACATGTATTGGATGAGTTTAGAGAGATTTATAAAAAACAAGGTGCAGATATAATATTTTTATGTTTACCAAACAATCCTCTTGGTGAATGTTTAGATGCAAAAGATGTATATGAATTTTTAGATGAGATTGATGAAAATACACTGGTTGTACTAGATGGGGCTTATCAAGAGTATGCTAGTTATAAAGACGGTGCAAAAAAATTAGATGTGGCAGAGGTAATATCAAAATATCAAAATGTAATATATCTTGGAACTTTTTCAAAGGCTTATGCACTTGGTGGTATGAGAGTTGGATATGGTATATCTAATGAAGATATGATACAAACTTTACATAAATTAAGACCACCATTTAATATAACTACCTTATCACTTGAAGCCGCAATAGAAGCACTAAAACATGAGTATTTTGTCGATAACTGTATAGAAAAGAATTTTGAACAGATGAAAAGATATGAAGAGTATGCAAACAAAAAAGGATTTAGATATATTCCATCATATACTAACTTTATAACAATGTACCTAGATGGTTACAGTTCAAAAGATATAGCTCAAAAACTTCTGGAAAAAGGTGTGATAATTAGAGATATGACAGGATATGGTTTCAATGCAATTAGAATAACAATCGGTACATCAGAACAAAATACAAAAGTATTTGATATATTAGATAAAGTATTAGAAAAATAATAATTGATGATTAAAACTTATTATAGCTACGAAGAGTGTCAAAATGATAGTAAGATACTTTTGGAACAACTAAAGCAATACAATCCAGATGCAATTGTTGCAGTTGCCAGAGGGGGATTGACACTTGCGCATCTACTATCTTATGGTTTAGAGATAAGAGAAGTTTATAGTTTAAATTCGGTACACTATGATAATGAAACAAAACTAGATACTATAGAGATATCTAATATACCTGATCTTGAGAGGTTTAAAAAGGTTGTAGTTATTGATGATATAGTAGACAGTGGAGAAACTATAGAAGCAGTATTGAGTGAATTGAAAACAAGATTTAAAAATACAGATTTTAAATCAGCAGTTATATTTTATAAAACTGATGCAAAATTACAACCGGACTTTAAAGTAAAAGAAGCACTAAACTGGATAGATTTTTTCTGGGAAGTGGATTTGGAAAAATAGTAGAATGAATATAAAAGATAAAAATATAGAACAATTAGAACAAACAGCACAAGATATAAGAGAGCGTATCATTGAAGTTGTATCTAAAAATGGTGGTCATTTTAGTTCAACACTTGGAGCTGTGGAACTTACAATAGGTATGCATAAAGTGTTTGATGCACAAAAAGATCCTTTCATTTTTGATGTATCACACCAGTGTTATCCTCATAAACTTATAACTGGTAGATGGAATGAGTTTGATACCCTTAGACAATATGGTGGACTTAGTGGTTTTACTAAACCAAAAGAGAGTAGTTCAGATTATTTTGTTGCCGGTCACTCTTCCACTTCAATATCATTGGCAGTAGGTGCTGCCAAAGCTGCCAAACTTTCAAGTAACGGTAAAGTGCCTGTTGTTATGATAGGTGACGGTTCTATGACTGCGGGTATGGTTTATGAGGCATTAAATGAACTTGGTGATTTGAAACTCCCTGTTGTAATTATACTTAATGATAATGAGATGAGTATTGCAAAACCAATTGGTGCTATATCTAAACATCTAAGTCGTGCATTGGCTGGAAAAGGATACCAAAAGTTCAAAGATAAAGTTGATAAATTTATAAAAAATAATATGCCTGAAGGTACTACATATATAGCCAAAAGAGTTGAAGAGAGTTTAAAGCTTATAACTCCAGGTATAATATTTGAAGAGATGGGTTGTGACTATATAGGACCAATAGACGGACATAACTTAAAAGAGGTAATTGATACTTTAGAGATAGCAAAAGGTATGGGTAAGCCCGTAATAGTCCATGCCAAAACAGTAAAAGGAAAAGGCTATACAATAGCTGAAGGTCATCATGAACATTGGCATGGTGTAGGTCCTTTTGATGTAGCTTCTGGTGAGTTTGTAAAAAAAAGTGGTGCTAAAAGTGCCACTGCTGTATTTAGTGATGCTTTGTATGAATTGGCTAAGAATGATGAAAAAATAGTAGGTGTAACAGCTGCTATGCCAAGTGGTACCGGGATGGATAAATTGATGAACAACTTCCCTGAAAGATTTTGGGATGTGGCAATAGCGGAACAACATGCTGTAACTTCAATGGCAGCTATGGCCAAAGATGGCTTTAAACCTTTTGTTACAATATATTCTACATTTTTACAAAGAGGATTTGATCAGATCGTACACGATGTATGCCTTATGAATCTTCCTGTTACATTTGCAATAGATAGGGCAGGTATAGTTGGATCTGACGGTGAAACACACCAAGGTCAGTTTGATATATCTTTTTTAATATTTCTACCTAATATGACATTGTTAGCTCCAAGAGATGATGAAACATTAAAGTATGCACTTCAATTTGCAGCTAAGTATGATGCTCCTTTATCTATAAGATATCCAAGAGGAGCCTTTAAAAAACTTGAATATAAAGCAAGTGAATTTGAATTAGGACGAGCAGAAGTTCTTAAAAAAGGTCAAAGTAATATTGCTCTTATAGGATATGGTGCTGGTGTTTCAAGAGCAGTAGAAACAGCTGAATTATTAGATAAAGATGTAACTATAGTAGACCTTAGATTCGTAAAGCCTTTAGATAAAGAGTTATTAATACAATTATCAAAGGATTATAACAAGTGGTTTGTATTTAGTGACTCACAAAAACAAGCAGGAGTTGGATCAGCTTTATTGGAACTGATAAATGAAGAAGAACTAGATGTAAAACTAAAAACATTTGAGTATGAAGATATTTATATTCAACATGGTGATACTAAGCTTTTAGAACAAGAACTTGGAATACTTCCTGAGCAATTAGCAAATAAGATAAAATAAACTTATTTTATCTTATTGCTTTTTATAAAACTTTTAAGATATTTATATGATATAATCTAACAGCATATAAAAGGATTATCTTATGAAAAATCAACAAAAACATATCATTGAGGTTACACTGCAGGGTTTATTTTGGCTTTTACCAATTACAGCTGTTAGTATAGTTGTATTATGGCTCTATGAAAAAGTAGATTTACTTGTAGCCTCAGTATTTGAAATTGTGGGGTTTACACCTGAAAATAATCAATTTTTATGGTTTATGTTAGTAATAGTACTCTTTTTTGTGTTACTTTATTTTGTAGGTCACTTTATGGAAACCCGAGCAGCAGCTTTTACGGAAAAGTTGTTTCATAAGATTCCAGGGTATTCAACAGTAAAAGATATAGTAGGTATATTTAACTCATCTAAAAAAGGTGAAACTCAAGTGTTGGTTGTGGCTATCAGAGGTTTTGCAAACCAAGGTTACAACATAGGACTTATGTACTCTCAAAATGAATCTATTATAAAAGATCACTACACAGTAACACTTTCTCAAACACCTATACCAAACGGTGGATATATGTTTGAAGTACACAAAGACGATATATTTGTAATTGAAGAAGCTGTATTTGATGATAATTTACAATATCTTTTATCTATGGGCGTTAAAAGTATGGCTGATATTTTGGACACAAAGCCTAAAGGTTTAGATGAAATGAGAACTTTTAATCAATGGCTGGATCAATAGTTTGATTATTTAATAGATGGTATATGCCATCTATGGTGAAATGCGATCATCCTTATAATAACGCCTAAAATAAATATGAGCATTATGGTGATATTGTTTAAAAACTCAAAACTCTCCAGTATATAGATAGTGACAGCTATAATTATCACGATAGTGCCATAAAAATCTTTTTTTAAAATAAGAGGGATATGATTTATAAGTACATCTCTTATTATTCCACCTCCAACTGCAGTTATAAAAGATAAAATTATAACTCCAAAAAGATTAAATTCAAAGGCAATAGCTGCAAGAGCACCTGAGATGGCAAAAGAGGAAAGACCTATAGCATCTGTTGCAATGAATAGATTTTTTCTATCAATATTTTCTTTTTTATTAAATTTTAGTAGGGTACTTAATATTACAGTTAAAACAACAAGAAGTGCAGGGATAGTATCTATAAAAGAAAGAGGTATTCTGTCTACTATTGTATCTCTTATAATACCACCTCCAAGGGCTGTTAAAAATGAGATAAGAAAGATACCAAGAAAATCCATATCATGTTTAACTGCAATTAAAAATCCACTCAATGCAAAAGAGATAATACCTATAGATTCAATTAAATAGAATATCTCCATATTGATACTCTAGAAATGTTCTAAGACTATAAGAATTAAAAATATAATCCCAAGGTAGCCATTGATAGTAAAAAATGCTTTATCTATCTTTTTAAAATCTCTGTTTACAATAATATGTTCATAAGTAAGCATTATAGCACTTACAATTACAGCGATATAGCCAAATACTCCAAGTTGTGCTTCAATAATAAAAAGAAACCAAAATATAACAGTAAGTATATGCATGATCTGTGAAAATTTCATTGTTTTTTCTGCACCAAATTGTGAAGGGATAGAGTGTAGACCAAGTTTTTTATCAACCTCTATATCCTGTAATGAATAAAGAAGATCAAAACCTGCAACCCAGAATAATACACCGATACTTAATAGGATTGACCATAAAGTGATAGTCTCACTTACCGCTACTACTCCTGCTATTGGAGCAAGTCCTAAAGAGATACCAAGAATAATATGAGCCAAGTAAGAGAATCTTTTAAAATATGAGTAACTTCCAACTATAATTAAAATAGGTATTGAAAGGTATAAAGCAAGATCATTTACAAAATAAGCTACAAGTATAAAACCAATCGCATTTATTATTGTAAATATAAGCATTTGAGTAGGATTTATTCTTCCATCTACACTTGGTCGGTTTTCTGTTCGTGGATTTAGAGCATCTATATCCCTATCAAGATATCTGTTAAATCCCATAGCAAAATTTCTTGCAGTTAATGCTGCCAGTGTTCCTAAGATTAGAAGTTCAAATCCAAACCAGCCTTTAGCTGCAACTACCATCGCTATAAATATGAACGGCAAAGAGAAAATAGAATGTTTAAACATCACTAATTCGTTAAAATCATTTATAAGTTTTATTATTTTTTTCATAAGAAGGATTTTACTATAAAATTAATTAATTCTCATTTGTATTATTTAATATGGATTGGCTACAATTGCACTTATGAAAGAATTTGCAATAATTGCACCTACAGCATCGGGTAAAACAGCACTGTCTATTTCTCTAGCACATAAACTTGATGCTGTAGTATTATCTTTGGATTCACTTGCCGTATATAAGTATATAGATATAGCTTCAGCAAAACCATCTCTTGAAGAAAGGGATGGGATAGTTCATTTTGGTATTGATAAAGTTGAACCAAATGAACAGTTTGATGTAATGGAGTTTATTGAAGAATATAAAACGGCAAAACAATATGCCGTGAGCAATAATAAAAGTCTTATTATTGTAGGAGGTACAGGTTTTTATTTAAAATCTTTAATTGATGGGATCTCTAAAACACCAAATATATCTAAAGAAGTATCATCAAGGGTAAATGAATCTTTGGAGAATCTTCAATTAAGTTATAATATGTTGAATAAATTAGATAGTGCCTATATGGAAAAGATAAAACCAACTGACAGATATAGAATTCAAAAAGCTCTTGAGATATATTATAGTACAAATATAACCCCTACAGAATATTTCAATCTAAATAAGCCTAAACCTACAGTAAATAATCTTCCAATTTTTCAAATCCAGACTGACCCGGATGTACTTAGAAGTCGTATAAGAAAAAGAACAAATATAATGATCAAAGAGGGTATTATAGATGAGGTGTTAATGTTGGAACAAAATTACACAAGAACACCGAATTGCATGGGGTCTATAGGTATATTAGAAACATTACAATTTATTGACGGAAAAATTATGAAGAGTCAATTGGAAGAACTTATTTCTACCCATACTGCACAACTTGCCAAGCGTCAAAGAACATATAATAGGTCACAGTTTAATAATGTTATTTCAGAAAATTTAGAAAACTTAGAAAAAAAAATATTAAATATGATATAATATTTTCTTAGAATTAAAAATATTGAATATTTCAAGGTAAATAAATATATGACAAAAGAGCAGTTGCAAAATCGTGTAGTGGAATTGGAAAACTTGTATTATTGCGATGAGTTAACAGGACTTCCTAATAGAGTAAAACTTTTTGAAGATTTACAAAATAATACACCTTATGGATTGCTGCTGATTGATATAAAGGGCTTTTCTACCATAAATGACTTTTACGGTAACAATGTAGGTGACACTTTACTTATATCGATTACATCGTTTTTAAAATCATATATAAATCAAGATAGTAGATTTTATAAAATAGGAGCTGATCAGTTTGTATATTTAGAATGTGAAAAATCTAGTAGCAAACAACAGTTTACGGAAGAAAAAGTAAAGCATATGATGCAAACTTTGGAAAATAGATCTATAAAAGTAGAGGTATCAAAAGATAATATAATCGATATCAATATATATCTAACCGCAGTAATGGTAGAAAATATCTCAACAAATAATTTACTTGAACTTGCAGATATGACTTTGCACTATGCAAAAGATACAAAGCAACATTTTTTAAAATATAGTGATGATCTTAAACTTACGGAAAAATTTGAGAAAGATATCGCAGGTATAAAAATGGTAAAAACAGCTCTAGAAGAAGACAGGCTTATTGCATATTATCAACCGATTATAAAATCTTATGGTAACTCTTATGAGTGCCTTGTTAGGATCAAAGACGGAGATAGGATAATATCACCTTTCTTTTTTCTTGACGCTGTGGCAAAAACAAAATACTATACACAGCTTACTCAAAGGATGATAGAAAAATCTTTTCAGTATTTTGAGGATAAAGATTGTACTTTTTCCATAAATTTATCATTTGATGATATTGAAAATGTTGATCTTGTCAGTTTTATTAGAGAAAAGATGATTCAGTATGGTGTAGCTGACAGATTAATACTTGAGATACTGGAAAGTGAAAACATTGTTAATTTTGAAATGATAAGAGATTTTATATATAATATGCAGCTTCTTGGTGTCCAAATAGCAATAGATGACTTTGGAAGCGGATATTCAAATTTTACATATATACTTGAACTTAAACCTGACTATATCAAAATAGATGGAAGTTTGATAAAAGATATATGTAAAGTTGAAGAATCTTATATACTTGTACGAACAATTACAAATTTGGCTCATGAATTGGGTATAAAAGTAATAGGTGAGTATATTGAAAATGAAGAGATATACAATAAAGCAAAAAGATTATATATAGATGGTTACCAAGGGTACTATCTTGGTGCTCCAAACTCTACAATGGAGATAAAAACTCTTTAATCATATCCCTCCTTAACTATTTAACAGTTCTAAAACTGTTCCCTTTAGTTACAACCCACCCCTTTAAAACTCTATATCTATAGGCAATTGTAAGTTAATATTTAATTATAATTAGATAGTATTGTGCAGTTATTATTGGCTATTTGAAAAAAAATAGCTTATATTTAGAAGGGGAAAAAATGGAACATAGCACTTTTGCACATCCTTATTTTGGTGCATTTATTATGTTTGTGATAACATTTGGAGCATTTATTGCGACTACAGTGTTATCACGATTTGTTGGTGGTAAACTAGCAAGAAAAGATACAGAAAAGTTAAAGTGTACACTTTACGAGTGTGGACCTGAGGTTACAAAACAGCCAAATACTATTTCGGCACAGTTTTACTTAATGGCACTTTTATTCATCCTGTTTGATGTTGAGATCATATTTATGTTCCCATGGGCAGTTGACTTTAAAGTTTTAGGTTGGTTCGGTTTTATTGAGATGATATTATTTATCATATTATTAACAGTTGGATTTATCTACGCATGGAAAAAAGGAGCACTTGAATGGCACAGCATAAAGTAAACTATCTACAAGACGGTGGTGAGGCTGTAAAGCTAACAACTATTGATAAAGTAGTAAATTTTGGTAGAAGTAACTCTATCTGGCCTATGACATACGGTCTTGCATGTTGTGCGATCGAGATGATGGCATCGGGTGGTTCGAGATTTGACTTCGATAGATTTGGTACAATATTTAGAGCATCTCCAAGACAATCAGATGTTATAATAGTTGCAGGAACACTTACAAAAAAACACGCAGAGTTTATGAGAAGACTATATGATCAGATGCCTGATCCTAAATGGGTTATCTCTATGGGTTCTTGTGCAAATACTGGTGGTATGTTTAATACATATGCAACTGTTCAAGGTGTAGATAGAGTAGTACCTGTAGATATCTATCTTCCAGGTTGTGCACCAAGACCTGAAACACTACAATATGCAGTGATGATGTTACAAAGAAAAATAAGAAGAGAGCCTGCTAGTAAGGCTCAAAGAGCGAAAAGGTTGGTATAGATGAGAGCATATAAACCAAAAAATGATGTACAAAAAAAATCATACTACAATGATAGATTTTATGTAACACCACAGCTTCCAAAGCAAAGTGTTTACAACGATTCTACATTAAGTAATGATTATTTAAGTTTAAGTAAAGTGGTTGATATAAGTGATGCTTATATTCAATTAGATCACTTAGTGGTATTTATAAAACCTGAAGATAATATCAGTGCTATAAAACATGCTAAAGAGATCATGGCTTATGATTTTATGATGGAACTTTCAGCAATTGACTATATTGCTTCAAGAGGTGGTTTTGAAATTTTCTATGAGATGCTTTCAACTACAAAACATAAAAGAATGAGAATCAAAACATTTATAAAAGAGGGTGAAGCTATCGAGTCTGTAAACCCATTATTTAGAATGGCTGACTGGAGTGAAAGAGAGATGTACGATATGTATGGTATCGTTGCAAATAATCATCCATTTATGAAAAGAATTCTTATGCCTGATGACTGGCAAGGACATCCACTTTTAAAATCATATCCTTTACAAGGTGATGAAGCTGCACAATGGTATGAAGTTGATAAAATATTCGGTAAAGATGCTAGAGATATAGTAGGTCCTGAACTTAGAGATGCTGCCTGTGTTGATAGATATGATACAGATAGATTCTCAAGACTTGGTCATGAAGTTCCAAAAGGTGTACAGATCAGTGAAGGTAACGAGCCTGACACTCCTATCCAATACCAAGAAGATGGTGGAGTGCAGTTATTCGGTGTAAAACTAGTAACACCATTTGATGAGCTCGAAAAAGAGCAATTAAGGGAGAGAAAGTAATATGCAAGTAACTAACAGACTAAAACCTTTTTTTGAGAATATAACTTTCGATAGAGAAGATAACACAATGGTGGTTAACTTTGGACCACAGCATCCATCAGCTCACGGTCAGTTAAGATTGATGTTAGAGCTACAAGGTGAGGAAGTTGTAAAAGCACATCCAGATGTTGGATACCTTCACAGAGGTATTGAAAAGATGGGTGAAAATATGATATATAATGAGTTCCTGCCTACTACAGACAGAACAGATTATATCGCTGCTACATCTAACAACTACGGATATGCATTAGCAATTGAAAAACTAATAGGTGTAGAAGCTCCTAGAAGAGCAGAAGTTATAAGAACAATGCTTTTAGAGATAAATAGAATTATATCTCACCTTTTCTGGCTGGCAACTCACGCACTAGATGTTGGAGCTATGTCAGTATTCTTATATGCATTTAGAGAAAGAGAATTCGCAATGGACTTAATGGAAGACTATTGTGGTGCTAGACTTACTCACAGTGCAGTTAGAATAGGTGGTGTTCCTTTAGATTTACCGGATAACTGGATAGCAGATCTAGAGAACTTTATAAGTATCTTAACTGAACAGATTGGAATATATGAAGGTCTTTTAACTAAGAACAGAATCTGGAGAATGAGACTTGAGAATGTTGGTATCATCACTAAAGAGATGGCTAAATCTTGGGCTTGTTCTGGACCATCTTTAAGAGGTAGTGGTGTTAACTGGGACTTAAGAAAAGAGATGCCTTACGGTATCTATCCTGAGTTAGATTTTGATATCCCTGTTTCTGATAGATGTGATTCATATGGAAGATATAAGCTTCACATGGCAGAGATGTTTGAGTCTATGAAGATATTAAGACAACTTATCCCTATGTATAGAGAGTCTGATACTCAGCTTATGGCACACGCTCCTGAGTTTATCTCATGTACAAAAGAAGAGATGATGACACAAAACTACTCTTTAATGCAACACTTTGTACTTGTAACACAAGGTATGAGACCACCTGTAGGTGAAGTTTATGTAGCAACTGAGTCACCAAAAGGTGAGTTAGGATTCTATGTAGCGTCTGATGGTTCACCGTATCCATACAAATTAAAATGTAGAGCGCCAAGTTTCTGGCATACTGGATTATTACAAGATCTACTTCCTGGTCATCAGTTAGCCGATGTTGTTACTATTATCGGTAACCTTAATATTGTATTCGGGGAGATTGACAGATAATGAAAAGATACGACCTAAGAAACCATAAAGAGAATTTTTTACCAAGAATGGTAGAGATTATGAATACAGAGATATCAGATGGTGAGAATGGAATATTCTTATTTGAAATAGGTGACTTTTCATCTGTTCAAGCATCTGCTGATTGTGTAAAAGAGAATAGCTGGACACTGATGAACTCATTAAAATTTAATGAAGTTGACTGGACAGTAGTTATCAAAAAAGAAAAACCTGTAGTTGAAGCAGTAGAAGAAGCGGCTGAGTAGTACAGTACTTTTGAAGGAATAAGATTTGAGTAAAGTATATTTTTCTAATTGGCAGGGTCAAGTAGTAGACAACAGAGGCATAGCACAGGATGACTGGGCTGAAGTTTCTGCTAAATTACCTGTTAATTATAGTAAAGATTCATCAACAAAAGCATTCGTAGGTTGGGACGGTTTTACACTGTTCCAAGAGGATGTGGATGTTGTGAAACTTGCAATGAATTATGCTAGACAATATCAAGAGTACAGTGAAGCCTGCGGAAGATGTACACCTGGAAGATGGGGTGGACAAATTCTATTTGATATGCTAGATAAGATTGCAAGGGGAGAGGGAGAACTAAGTGATTTAGATCATCTAAAAGAAGTTAGTTCAACAATGACCTCTACAAGTAAATGTGAAATAGGTAAAACAGTACCTGTTCCAATTTTAGGGATGATAGAACATTTTGAAGATCAGTTCTTAAACCTTATAAAAACACAAACAAAATCACCATGGTATGACCTTGATGATGAAAAATACATTGCAAATGTAACTGCACCATGTACTGACATGTGTCCTACACATGTTGATATCCCGGGTTACATTGAAGGTGTAAGAAATCTTGATTTTGAAGATTCTTTAAAAGCAACTAGAGGTACTATGCCTTTAGCACATACATGTGGTAGAGTTTGTCCACATCCATGTGAAGATGCTTGTAGAAGAGCAAATCTTGATGAAGCAGTTTCAATTATGGAACTAAAAAGAATCGGTGCAGATTATGAAACTGATCATGAACAAGAGTGGTTCCATCCTGCAAAACCTAAAAAGCCTAGAAATGACGGCAAGAGAATTGCTATTATTGGAGCTGGACCTGCTGGTCTTACGGCTGCATATTATCTTGGACTTGAAGGTATAGATGTTACTATCTTTGAAGAACTTCCTGTTCTTGGTGGTGAGGTTGCTGTTGGTGTTCCAGAATACAGAATGCCTATTGATAAATACAATAAAGATATTCAGCTTGTAGCTGATCTTCCAACTGTAGAGATCATAACAAATCACAGAGTTGATGCTAATAGACTAAAAGAGATCCATGAAGAGTTTGATGCAACTTTATTAGGTTTTGGAGCAAGACTTTCAAAAGCTGTTAGATGTAAAAACGAGCGTGAAGATATGGATGGATACTGGGGTGCAATAAGTATGCTTGATAAGGTGAACTTATGGCATAAATATGGTATCGGTAGTCCAGCTAAAGAAGATCTTGAAGGTAAAACTGTAGTTTGTGTTGGTGGTGGATTTACATCTATGGATGTTGTTAGATGTTCTATTAGAGAAGGTGCTAAAAGAGTTATCATGCTTTATAGAAGAGATGAAAAAACTATCATTAGAAACACAACTTTAGAAGAGTACACAGAAGCTGTTGAAGAGGGTGTTGAGTTTATATTCTATAGTGCAATTGAAGAGTTGTTTGATGAAGATAATCAACTAAAATCAATGCTTGTAAATCAATATGAACTAGTACCAGATCCAAATGGTGGTAGAGCACAACTTGTAAAAAGAGAGGGTGCAGATATCACTATAGAATGTGATTTCCTAATACCTGCTGTTTCACAAGCATTAGATACACAAATTTTACCAGAAGAGTGGGAAATAGAGATGACATCTTGGAACTCTATCCAAACTAACGGTAAAGATTATATGACAAACAAAGAGGGTCTTTTTGCTGCAGGTGACTGTGAGTATGGTCCTATGACAATAGTAAATGCAGTTGGTCAAGCTAGACGAGCTGCTGCTGTTATGTCAAGATATATCTATAATGGTTCATTAGAGCTTACAGATGAAGAGATCATGGAAGATCATATGAATAGACTTAGAGTTTACAATAAGTCTGAAAAGATCACAGGATGGATGCCTGGTCTTCCAAGAGAGACAAGTGAAAAACTTGAAACAGAAGTTAGAAAAGATAACAACGCAGAAGTAAATCTTGGATTTACGGCTGAGGAAGCTCAGGCGGAAGCTGAAAGATGTATGAGATGTTATTACTTAGGGATGGTGGCAGTATGAGTGAAAGAATACAACACAGAGGAAAACTGATCACAATTTCTATTGACGGTAAACAATGTGAAGGTGTTTACGGTCAGACAATTCTTGAAATAGCTAGAGCTAATGATATTTATATCCCTACTATGTGTTACTTGACAAAAGTATCACCTATTGCAGCATGTAGAATGTGTGTGGTAGATGTAGAGGGTGTAGATGGAATGGTTCTTTCTTGTCAAGAAAAAGCTGTTGACGGTGCGATAATCAACACAAACAATGATGAACTATTTAAACATAGACAAAATATTATGAAGATGTATGATGTAAATCATCCATTGCAGTGTGGTGTTTGTGATAAAAGTGGTGAATGTGATCTTCAAAATAAAACTTTAGAGTTTAAAGTAGATTCACAAGAGTTCACTACAAAAGATATAGATAGAAAGAAAAAGAACTGGGGTATCTTAGGATATGACCCATCTCTTTGTATCATGTGTGAAAAATGTGTACATACTTGTAATGAAGTTATAGGTTCAGCAGCACTTTATGTTAAACCTGGTGGTTATAAGTCGATCATAGATATGAAATTCTCTAGATGTGAACAGTGTGGGGATTGTATCTCTGTATGTCCAGTTGGAGCACTTGTATCGAATGAATATAAGTATACATCAAATGCTTGGGAAGCTGAAAAAGTTCCTGCAACTTGTGCACATTGTAGTAGTGGTTGTTCACTTTATTATGAGACAAAACATGCAGGAATAGGAAGCTTTGATAAGAAGATCACTAGAGTTACAAACGACTTCGAATTTGATTCAGTATGTGGTGCAGGTAGATTTGGTTTTGAGTTTGAAAACAGTTCAACTGGTAAAGATTCGGCTAAATTAGCTGCTGCTGTAGAAGCTATCAAATCTAGTGAGGTTATATCGTTTAACTCATATATAACAAATGAAGAAGCTATGATACTTCAAACTCTAAAAGAGCAAACAGGTATCAGACTTTGGAATGATGATGCAAAATTCTACCAAAACTTTATGAATGAATATACAAAAGTAAGTGGTAAGTCTCTTTATACAGCTACAAATGAAACTATAAAGAATAGTGACTCTATTATTATGATAGGTAGTAGAATAAGCAGAGACAATCCGGTAGTTAAATATGCAACAAATATTGCTATTAAAACAAAAAGAGCAAACTTTGTATATATGCACCCAATTGATGATATAAATCTTCAAAACAAATATAATCAGTTCGTTAAATATGAAGCTGGAAGCGAAGAGGGTGTTATAGCACTACTTGCTTCATATCTTATAGATAATGTACCTTCTGAATATAAAGCATATTTTGATGATCTAGATATTGGTAATCTAAGCGGTGATTGTAGTGTAGGTGAAGAGGAATTTGAGTCTATTACTAAAAAACTTATTAGAAGTAAGAACAAAACATTAGTTATAGGTGAAGATCTTTATGCTCATAAAAGAGCTAAGAATATTGCTAAACTTGTAGGATTGATTGAAAAATATACTGACTTTAATGTTATGATCATACCATCTCAAACAAACACTTTAGGTGTAAGCTTGATCTGTGATCTTGATGAAAAAGGTGGCGATAAAGTTGTAGGATACAATGAAGTTGGTGATTTTGTTATCTCTAGTGAAGGGTGTGGTGATATTGAAGTACCTGCACTTAACCAGCAAGAGGGAACATTTACCAATATTGACAAAAAAGTTGTAAATACAAATGCAGCTTTAGAGTTTGACGGATATTGTTTAAATGACATCGCAAATGCAGTTCTTGGAACAGAAGTTGAAAATACAATTGACTATACAGCTAAACTTCCAAAATCTAAAGGTTATGCTCAAGTTGATTTTGATGATCTAGGTAATGGATATGATAAGTATGGAAATGATCTTAGAGGTTATACTCTTAAAACAGTGATTTGTGAAGAGCAAAGTGTTGAACTTGAAGAAGTAAATGAGATAGCTGCATATAACGGTACTGTTATATACAGATGTGAACCTCTTCACCAGTTCAATACAAATACTTCAAAATCTCTAAAACTTCAAACAAATAGAAGTTTAAGAGGAAGTGCAGCATTTGCAACGGCAGCTAAGATAAAAGACGGAGATACAGTGAATATAAGTTATAATAATAAAACTGTAACTAAGAAGTTTAAAATTGATACTGCTATAAAAGGTACGATTGCGTTATGTCCAACTTTTGATGATAAGTTAGAAGATGGAGCTGTAACATTTGGATACAGATTTAAGCAAGTACAAATTCAAAAGGTTGATGCGTAATGAGTGATATGATAACTATAACTATTAACGGTAAAGAGTGTCAGGCAAAAGCGGGTGAGTTTATATTGAATGTAGCAAGGGCAAATGATATATTTGTTCCTGCTATATGTTATCAAACTAAATGTACACCATCTTTAGCTTGTAGACTGTGTTTGGTTGAAGCAGACGGTAAGCAGGTATATGCTTGTAATGCAAAATCAAAAGACGGTATGGTAGTAAATGTTGATACTCCTAATATTGAGAAAGAAAGACGAGCTATAATGGAAGTTTACGATGTAAACCATCCATTACAGTGTGGTGTTTGTGATCAAAGTGGTGAGTGTGAACTTCAAAACTATACGCTGTATATGAATGTTGATAAGCAAAATTATTCAGTAAGAGATGTAGATAGACCTACTCAAGACTGGGGAGTTATGAAATATGACCCGGGTCTATGTATAGTTTGTGAAAAGTGTGTATCTGTCTGTAAAGATATGATAGGGTCAACTGCACTTGGTACTGTAAAAAGAGGTGCAGATGCACTTGATGCAAACTTTAAAGCTACTATGCCTAAAGATGCATACGCTATGTGGAACAAACTTAACAAAAACCTTATTGGATTTACAGAAGATAAATGTGTAGATTGTGGTGAGTGTATAGCTGTATGTCCTGTAGGTGCTCTTGTAAGTACAGATTTCCAATACAAAACAAACGCTTGGGAACTTGAAAAAATTCCTGCATCTAACCCATACAGTTCTGACTGTGCATTGATGTATTACGAAGTAAAACATGACACAATTGCTAACAATACTGAAAAAAGAATCTACAGAGTTACAAATGATGCACACTATACATCATTAAGTGGAGCTGCTAGATTTGGATTTGATTTTGTAAATAAAGCTGAAAAAAATATAGAGGCATTTAACAAAGCAGTAGAAGCAGTTAAAAATGCAGATACTATTGTATTTAATTCATTTATTACAAATGAAGAAGCTACAATACTTCAAAATATCAAAGAAAAAACAGGTGCAAAACTTGTAAATGAAGATGCAAGAAGATTTAGAAACTTTATGGATGAATATTCAAAAGTAAGTGGAAGCAGTTTATACAATGGAACACTTGAAGATATACATAACAGCAACTTCCTTGTAAGTGTTGGTTCTTATCTTAAGTCAGATGCACCAAATGCAAAATATGCATTTAACAATGCAATCTCAATGAACAAAGGTGCAGGTTTATACTTCCATGCTTTGGGAGATACACATATAGATGGATTTGGTAAAAAAGGTAAAACAATAGAAACTATTGCTAACAAACCTTTATCTGAAGATGCTGTTTTATATTTTATTCTTGATCAGTTTGGAAAAGATCTTCCAAGTGATGTATCATCATTCTTAGAATCTCAAAGAGAAACAAGAACAAAAACAGTAACAGAAACGATTAAAGAAAAAGTTACTGAAATGACTGTAGATGCAGAAACTGGTGAAGAGAAAGAAGTAACTAAAATGGTACCTAAAAAAGTATCTAAAGATGTAGAGTATACATATACTAAACTTCTTGATATGATTGGTTCTGATGAGTCACTTTTAGAAACTATAGAAGCTATGCTTGCTAAAAAAGATACTTATTGTATGGTTGTTGGTGAAGATTGTATCACACATCCAAACAGTACAAATATTGCTAGACTTGCGGCACTTGTTGAGAAATACACATCTTTCAAAGTTGTTGTTATACCAACTCAAACTAACACGCTAGGTGTAAGTATGTTGTGTGATCTTGACAGTGAAGTATCTGGTAAAACTGTTGGATATAATGTAAAAGCTGATTGTACTTTAAGTGCATTAGGTGACGGTGATCTTGATATGCCGGTACTTGCACAACAAGAGGGAACATTTGCAAACATCAATAAAAAAGTTGTACCTACAAATGCAGCTATTGCATATAACGGATATACTTTAAATGATATAGCAAATAAGATTCTTGATAGTAAAAAAGATTATACAATTGATTATACATCAGAATTATTCAATAATGTACCATTTGATGAGTTGGAAAATCACTATTCTAATGATCAAGTTGAGCATAGAGGTTACACTATTGAGACAAAAGATGTATCAACTGGTGAAATTGAGATAAAATATTCTGAAAGTACACTTGAAGTTAATGAAAGTGAGTATATTATCTACAATGGTAATCCAATAAATCAGTTTAATGAGTTTACAGCAGTAGCAAATCAACTAAAAAATGATATAGTTGCGTTATATGTATCACAAAGCGTAAAATCTAAGCTTGAAGTAGAATCAGGCGATCAAGTAACAATCTCTTCAAACGGTAAGAGTATCACACTAGAGGTTAGAGTGGATGAAACTTTAACAGCTGATATCTCATATGTACCTACTTTTGATAGAAATATCAATACAAAAGAGTTGTTTGGTACTTGTAGATTAAATACGGCAAATATAAAGAAGGTGTAGAAGATGGATAATGAAATTTTAATGACCATAGTCAAAGTAGTAATTATACTGACAGTGTTCTCGGCACTGGCAGGATTTACGACTTATGCTGAAAGAAAGGTTTTAGCATTTATGCAAAGAAGACCGGGACCTTTACATGTTGGTCCTTTTGGACTTTTACAAGTATTAGCGGATGGTGCAAAACTGTTTACTAAAGAGGATTTTATTCCTCAACATGCTAACAGAATAATATTTATGATTGCACCGATAATCACTGCAGCAACTGCATTTATTGCAATGACTGCGGTACCTTTTATGCCGGGTGTAATTGTATCTGATGTAAATGTTGGTGTATTATTTGTACTTGGTGTAATGGCAACAGGACTTTACGGACCACTTTTAGGTGGTATGGCACAAGCAAATAAATGGGGACTTTTAGGTGGAGCAAGAACTGCTATTCAACTTCTTTCATATGAAGTTGTAACAGGTCTGTCTTTATTAGGACCATTAATGTTAGTTGGTAGTTTATCTCTTATTGATATAAATAACTATCAAGCAGGTGGTGTATCAAACTGGTTAATCTGGACTCAACCTTTAGCATTCTTCCTTTTCTTAATAGCTGGATATGCAGAGACAAACAGAACACCATTTGACCTTCTTGAGCATGAAGCAGAGATCGTTGCAGGTTATGCAACTGAGTATTCTGGTATGAGATGGGGTATGTTCTTCATTGGTGAGTATGCAAACCTATTTACTATCTCGTTCTTAGTTGCTTTAATGTTCTTAGGTGGATTTAACGATCTATGGTTTATACCAGGAGCAATAGCAATTTTACTTAAAGTTATGTTCTTGATCTTCCTATTCTTGTGGACAAGAGCTTCATGGCCTCATGTTAGACCTGACCAACTTATGTGGTTATGTTGGAAAATATTAATGCCTTTAGCTTTATTAAATATTTTAGTTACTGCAGTAGTTACACTGTAATTTGGGGGCTGTAAATGAGTTTTAAAGATTTAAAAGAAAGAAATGTAGGAACACAAGAGTATGTTCTTGTTGATATTGAAGAGTATCCAAAGTCTGGTTGGGAAGAGTTCAAGCAGATTTTAGGAAGAGGTTTCAGTATGGAGCTTTTCAAAGGTCTTGGTATTACATTCAAGATCATGAAAGAAGCACTTTTTGACAACCAAATGCATAATGTTCAGTATCCTTTAGAGAGATTACCAATTAGTCCAAGATATAGAGCTGTACATAAATTACTTGCACTTTTAGAAAGTGGAACTAATAGATGTATAGGATGTGGACTTTGTGAAAAGATCTGTGTAGCTAAATGTATAAGATTAGATACAAAGATTGATGAGGATTCAAGAAAAGAGGTAATGGAGTATACAATCAACTTAGGTAGATGTATATTCTGTGGTTATTGTGCAGAAGTTTGTCCAGAGTTAGCGATAGTTCACGGTGGAAGATATGAAAATGCTTCAGAGCAAAGAGAACACTTCTTGCTTAAAGAAGATATGCACACTCCTTTTGATGAGTTGATAAATCAAGTTGAATATGACGGTTTTGGTGCAGTATCTCCAGATGCAGATGAAAAAATCAAAAAAACACCTCTTGCGTATTAAGGATAGATAATGTTTGAAGTAGTAGCTTTTTATTTATTTGCTTTTTTAACAATAGCAATGTTTGTGATTACAGTGACAACTAAAAATGCACTGTATGCACTAAGTTCACTGGCGGCTGGTATGATATTTATATCGGCATTTTTCTTCTTACTGAACGCAGACTTCCTTGGAGCAGTTCAGATAGTTGTATATACGGGTGCAGTTATGGCACTTTATGCATTTGGTATGATGTTTTTTGACACTATTAATGATGTTAAAGAATCTGTAGCAAATCCAAGATTGACTTTTATGTTAAGTGGTATTATTGCTATTATTGTTGTTGCGATTTTTGTAGCACCAGTAATTGGAGAACATGCAATAGCACATTACCCTGTACACCCTGAGTATGGAAATACTCAAGATGTTGGTTTAGTATTATTTACTAAATATCTTGTACCTTTTGAAGTTGCAGCTGTAATGCTTTTAGTTGCAATGATCGGTGGGATTATACTAGCCGGTAAAAAGATGGATGTTTCTGTTACTCAGATGTCTGAACATGATTTAGATAATCATAAAACAGATACAGAGATTGAAAAGGATATAAAATGAGTTTAACATTAAATGATTATTTAATACTTAGCACTGTTATCTTTATGATAGGTATGTATGGTGCACTTATAAGAAAAAATTTATTGATGCTGTTCTTCTCAACAGAGATCATGTTAAATGCAGTAAACATTGGGCTTGCTGCAATATCAAAGTTTCACGGTGATTTAACAGGACAAATGTTTGCATTCTTTATCGTTGCAATCGCTGCAAGTGAAGTTGCTGTTGGTCTTGGATTATTGATATTATGGTTTAAAAGACATAATACAATCGACCTTGATTCATTACAAAGTATGAAGGGATAGTAGAATGGAAAGTTATTTATATATTGCACTTTTTGCTCCACTAGTTGGGTCGTTATTTGCAGCTTTATTCAGTAATACTCCTAAGAAGATGTTTGCAGGTATTATACCATCTGCACTTCTAGGTGTATCTTTAGTTGCATCGTTAAATCTACTGTATTATGTATTCTCTACAGGAAATATAGTACATGTTAAGATGTTGGATTGGATTGTTATAGGAAATGTAAACATTCCATTTGGTTTTGTAGTTGATCAGGTAAGTGTTACTATGATGGTAGTTGTTACAACTGTTTCAACTATGGTACATATACACTCGATCGGTTATATGGATCACGATAAGAGTTTTAACAGATTCTTTGCATGGTTATCTGCATTCGTTTTCTCTATGATGATTCTTGTTATGTCAGATAACTTTGCCGGACTATTTATTGGTTGGGAAGGTGTTGGTCTTTGTTCTTGGGGTCTTATTGGATTCTGGTATCATAAAAAAGATGTTGAGAAAACTGATGATATTCATGAGTCTCCATTCTCTACACTTTCACCATACTCTTCAATCAGCCCGGGTTATGCGGCAAATGAAGCGTTTATTATGAACAGAGTTGCTGACTTAGCGATGTTAATCGGTATGTTCTTAATATTCTGGAACTTAGGTACTTTACAATATGATGAAGTGTTTGCTAATGTTGGTGGTTTAGATCACGGTACAGTTGTAGCAATTGCAGTATTCTTATTTATAGGAGCAATGGGTAAATCAGCTCAGTTCCCGTTCAATCAGTGGCTTGCAAATGCGATGGAAGGTCCTACACCAGTATCTGCACTTATTCACGCAGCTACGATGGTAACAGCAGGAGTTTATTTAGTAATTAGAGCAAATGAGATCTATGCAGTTGTTCCTGAAGTTGGATACTTTATAGCTTGTCTTGGTGCATTTGTTGCAATATTTGCAGCATCACAAGCACTAGTAGCTACAAATATGAAAAAGATCATTGCATTCTCTACATTATCTCAACTAGGATATATGTTCGTTGCAGCTGGTCTTGGTGCATATTGGGTGGCATTATTCCACCTTGCAACTCACGCATTCTTCAAATCTGTTCTATTCTTAGGAGCAGGTAATGTTATGCATGCGATGAATGATGAGATAAATATCAAGAAGATGGGTGGACTTGCTAAGCATATGCCTCAAACAGCATTGATTATGACTGTAGCTTCTGTTGCATTAGCTGGTATCTTCCCACTTGCAGGTTTCTTCTCTAAAGATCTTATCTTAGAAGTTGCATTTGCAGAGCATGCTTATATACTATGGGGTATCTTATATATCACTGCTGGTTTAACTGCATTCTATTCATTTAGACTTGTTATGTATGTATTCTATGGTAAAGAGAATTGGTCTCACAATAAAGAGGATGATAACTATCAACATCCACATGAAGCATATACTTATGTAATTGCTGCTATGACTCCACTTGCTATCCTAGCAGTTGTTGCTGGATGGTTCAAAGGAAGTTTTGTTGAGATGATAACTCAAAAACTACCACCGTTAGAATTGCATGTGAGTAGTATGACTCTATGGACTCTAATTATAATCACTTCTATTATAGCATTAAGCGGTATTGCATATGCTGTATTTAAATATAGAAAAGATGGTACATATTGGAGCGAAAGTTTCAAAAATAGAGCTTGCTATAAACTATTGGCAAACCAATACTATATGCCACATATGCTGGAGAATCTTATCAATAAACCATACTTGGCATTATCTAAGTTTAGTTGGAAAGAGCTTGATATGAAGATTATTGATGCTATTGTTGATGGTATTGCTAAAGGTATCTACGATGGTGGTGAAGCAGGAACGGCTATGCAGTCGGGTAACTTATCTAAAGGTCTTAAATGGATGGGTATAGGTATAGTTGTTCTATTGATTTTAGTTATCGCTTTTGGTAACTTGAAGTAAGGAAGGAAAGAGATGGAATATATTTTATCAATACTAATATTTTTCCCGGCATTTGCAGCTGCTATAGGTTTTATAGTAGATAAAGATGCAATAAGGACATACGGGATTACAGTTACGGCAATAGAGTTTTTACTTTCTTGCTTCTTATGGGCTACATTTGACAATAGTGTAGGAGGTATGCAGTTTACTGAGTTTATACCAATAATTTCACAATACGGTATATCTTACAACTTAGGTGTTGACGGTATATCATTGTTCTTAATTATTATGACAACATTTATGACAATGATTGCACTTATAGGTTTAACAGAGAAAAGAGATCTTAAAAATATGATCATCACTGTGTTATTCTTAGAGATGACTATGGTTGGTGTATTTGTTGCTTTAGATGCTATTTTATTCTATGTATTCTGGGAATTATCTCTTGTACCAATGTTATACATCGTTGGTGCATGGGGTGGAAAGTTAAGAATTTACGCTTCTGTTAAGTTCTTCCTATATACATTTACAGGTTCACTTGTGATGCTAGTTGGTATGCTTTACTTAGGTTATGTTTACTTCCAAGCAACTGGAAACTGGAGCTTTAGTTTACTTGACTGGAATATGCTGATGCTTCCTTATGATATGCAGATGTGGCTATTTATAGCGTTCTTCTTAGGATTTGCTATTAAAGTTCCAATGGTACCATTCCATACATGGCTTCCTTATGCACATGGTCAAGCACCAACTATCGGTTCTGTTATCCTTGCTGCAGTACTACTTAAAATGGGTACTTATGGATTTATTAGATTTTCACTTCCTCTGTTCCCAGATGCAAGTGTAGCTATGATGATACCTATGGCAGTACTTGCTATTATTGCAATTATCTATACAGCAATGGTAGCATATGCACAAGAGGATATAAAACAGGTAGTAGCTTACTCATCAGTATCTCATATGGGTGTGATTATACTTGGTATCTTTGCAATAAATGTTGAGGGTATTGGTGGATCTATCTTCTTGATGATCTCTCACGGTATCGTTTCAGGTGCTCTGTTCATGCTTGTAGGTGTGATATATGACAGAAGAGGAACTAAGATGATGAGTGAGTTCGGTGGTTTAGCTAAAACTATGCCTATGTACGCAACAGTATTTGGTATAATGTTAATGGCTTCAGTTGGTCTTCCTTTAACTATCGGATTTGTTGGTGAGTTCTTAAGTTTACTTGGATTCTTCGCTGTTTCACCATTATTAACAGGACTTGCAGGTACGACTATTATCTTAGGTGCTGTTTATATGCTTGTACTTTACAAAAAGACATTCTTTGGACCTATAACAAATCCAATCAATGAAAAACTTCAAGATATTAAAGGTAGAGAAGTAACTGCTTTAGTACCTTTAGTTATGTTAGTTGTTTATCTAGGAGTTTATCCAAAGCCAATCTTAGAGCCTGTGGATAAATCAGTAAAACAGTTGGTTCAAGTTATGTACTTAAAATCAACTGTACCTGAAACTAAAGCGATTATTGCTTCAGTTAATACAATAGGGGAGGTAAAATAATGATACCACCAATTTCAGTAGACTTGGCAGCACTAAATCTGCCTTCATTGGTACCGATGCTTATAGCAATCGTCGGTGCATTAGGGATAATATGTATAGATCTTGCAACTAAGAACTTACATAAATCATTGTATGTTATGTTAACTATCTTAGTACTTATTGTTGATCTAGGTGCAGTTATTGGTTATAGTGGAGCAACTAGAGGTTTCTTTGATGTAATGTTAATGGATGGTATTGCTATACTATCTCAGATAATTATTATAGTTGGTTCTGCAATGTTTATTTTACTAGCATTGTCTCAACAAAGATTCCATGAGTATAGATACCCTGAGTATTTTGCTCTGTTCTTATTTATGATCGCTGGATTCCAGTTTATGGTTGCATCTGATAACCTTATCTTGATCTTCGTTGGTCTTGAGACGGCTTCTATGGCACTATATACTCTTATTGCAATGCACAATAGAGATAAATCAACAGAAGCTGCAATCAAGTACTTTACTATGGGTGCGTTAGCTGCTGCTTTCTTTGCTTTTGGTTCTATGATATTCTATGGTTTAACAGGAAGTGTTGAATTAGGTCAGATATCTCAAACTTTAGTAGCTTCAAACTTTGATAACTATCCACTTATATTAGTAGGTATAGTATTTATACTTGGTGGACTTGGATTTAAACTTTCATTAGTTCCTTTCCATACTTGGGCACCAGATGTTTATGAAGGTTCTAGTTCTGCAATGGCAGGATATATGTCGATTGTACCAAAGATAGCTGCATTTGTTGTTGCTCTTAGATTCTTTGAAATATTTGTAAGTGTTGATAATGCATGGGTAGAGATGATACTTTATATAGTTGTTATTACTACAATGACTTTACCAAATATGGTAGCACTTGTACAAACAGATGTAAAAAGAATGCTTGCTTACTCTTCAATCTCTCACGCAGGTTTCGTTATGGGTGCTATCTTAGTTGGTACTAGTCAGGCTACGGAAGGTTTATTCCTATACTGGATTCTATTTACATTTACAAACCTTGGTGCGTTTGCTATGCTATGGATTAATAGAACTAAGAATGATCACGGATTCCAATCTGATCATCCATTTGAAAAGTTCTCAGGACTAGTTAAAATATCTCCGATATCTGCATCTATTATGGGTCTGTTTATGTTAAGTTTAGCAGGTGTACCTCCATTTAGTTTATTCTGGGGTAAGATGTTCCTAATTGGTGCTACAGTTAATGGTGGACATATCATACTTGCACTTATCATGGCACTTAACTCTGCAATTGCTGCATACTACTACTTAAAACTGATAGTATATATGTTCTTAAAAGAGCCACAAGATGATGATCGAATTGACTATATGGGTAATGCAAATAATCCACTTAGAACAGTTGTAGGTATATCAGCGATTATAACTATAACATCAATTTTCTATATCAATCCATTATTAGAGATGATCTCTACTTATGTACAAGTAAGCGGATTCTAATAACAAATAATCAGCCAGACACACCGTGTCTGGTAATTTAAAATAAAATAAAAAAGATTTCATAATTTAAGCTAGAATTAATTGACAAATGTAATTCATTCGGATATAATTCGCGCTGTAATTAAAAGTAAACTTTATCTTTAAAGTTTCATGTGTCAAGGTAGCTCAGCTGGTTAGAGCGCTGGTCTCATAAGCCGGAGGTCGGGGGTTCAAGTCCCCCTCTTGACACCATTTTACAACTAACATGTTCCGGCATAGCTCAGCGGTAGAGTAGATGACTGTTAATCATTTGGTCCCTGGTTCGATCCCAGGTGCCGGAGCCACTTCAAAATCCCTTAACCATCGGTTTAATAACACTTTCAAGAAACACTTTA
>JAYEKV010000168.1:0-3861 GCA_034716855.1 Campylobacterota bacterium
AAGAGAATTAGAACTTCAAGACTTACAAACTGAACTAAAACTTCTAGCTTCAACAGACCCTATGACAAAACTTTATAATAGAAGATACTTTTCAAAAATAGCTGAGGATATACTAGACTTGTCTCGTAGAGATAAAAAAGAGCTTTCTTTAATTATGGTGGATATAGATAAATTTAAAACTATAAATGACACATATGGTCATGCTATTGGTGATGATGTGATAATCAAATTTGCAGATATTTTAAAACAAGAACAAAGGGAAAGTGATATTATTTGTAGATTTGGAGGTGAAGAGTTTGTGATACTTCTTCCTGAAACAAATATGGATGGTGCTAGAATAGTTGCCCAAAAAATAAGAGAAAAAACAGAACAGACAATAATTAAAACAGATACTATAAAAGATTTGACATTCACAGTAAGTCTTGGTGTTTCTATTGTAGATATAGAAAAAGAAAACAATATAGAGGAAGCTTTAGGTAGAGCAGATGAAGCTTTGTATGAAGCAAAAGGTAATGGAAGAAACCAAGTTAGATATTTATAGTCTGTAAAGCATTGAAAGTAGTATCAATAGATACAAAGATAGTATCATATATTTATATGATTTTATTTGGATAGTATTTTTGATCTTTATACCAAAATATACCCCAATAAGTGAAGCTATACCAACTATACTACCATCTTCATAGTTCATATGACCACTTATACTCAAAGATAAAAAACCTGCAACTGAGCTAAATATCACAAAAAATAATCCAAGGGATGAAGCATCTTTTAAATTATAGTACATATATCCAGCAAGTATTGGTGTAAGCATCACAGAACCACCTACACCTATACTCATAGCAATCATACCAATTATGAAGCCAAGTATTAAAAGAAGGTATTTGTTGTGTATAGTTGTATGATCACTGTTTTTTACACTTGAAGTAAAGGTGACTTTATAAATAGCGAACAGCACTATAGCTATAAAAAGATATTTTAGGTATTGGGCATCAATATTTGATATGATTATACCACTTAAACTTCCACCTAAAAAGCCACCTAAGCCTATAGTTAGACCATCTTTAAAGATATCTTTATTGTTTTTTAGGTTTAAAAATGAGCCGTATATAGAGCTAAAAACCATTTGCATTATAGAGATGGCAACAGCACTTTTCATATCAAAACCAGCTAATAAAAGCATAGGTACAAGGAACATCCCTCCACCTACACCAAAAAAGCCTGAGATAAAACCTGTTAGGATACCAAGTAAGATTAAGGTCAATACTACTCTTTTTTCATAGCATCTATGAAGTTTTCATATATTACTTCAAGCTCTTTATCTTCTTTTGATACATCGATACCATCTTGCTCTTTTAGTGCATGTTCAAGTACGGCAACCCTTTTTAGAAGATAATCAAACATCTCTTTTGATACATCAGGCAGGTCATTGTGGTCAAGCTGTGCTTTGTCGTTGCAATCTTCATCTTTTCTTCTTACAACTCTTGCAGGTATCCCTACAGCTGTTGAGCTGCAAGGTACATCTTTAACTACAACAGAGTTTGCACCTATTTTACAGTTCTTACCGATAGTTATATTTCCAAGCACTTTTGCACCGCTTCCTATTACAGTGTTTTCTTGAATAGTGGGGTGTCGTTTACCATGACTTAAGCTCACCCCTCCAAGCGTTACCCCTTGATATATCAGAACATCATTTTCTATAATAGTTGTCTCACCTATAACCACACCAAAGCCATGATCTATAAATACTCTTCTTCCTATTGTACAAGCTGGATGGATATCAATATTTGTGAATATTTGGTTTATTCCACTTAAGGCTCTTCCTAAAAACTTAAAACCTTTTGTGTATAGTTTGTTTGCTATTCTATAGTTAACTATAGCCCAGATACCCGGATAGTTAAAAAAAAGCTCAAAGCTAGAGTGTAAAGCCGGGTCATTTTTTTTAGGTACGCTAAAATCTTCTTTTATAAGTTGCCATAAGGACATCTATTTTTCCTTCTCTTTGCAAATAGTACTTAAATAACTATTGTCATTAAGTTGTTCTGACAATATTTTTCGCAAATTTTTATCTTTTGTTTTGTTATATAGGTTGTAAAGTATCTCATGTGGATTGTAGTCGAGGTCTTCAAAGATATCTATGATACTTTGCGATTTTATAAAGTTCTCAAAATTCACACCGTTTTCATCAAAGGTGATATTTACCTGTGAGGGGGAACTAAACAGATTGTGTTTCATCCCAAGTATATCTTGATATGCACCAACCAGAAAGAATCCTAAGAAATAGTCTTGCTTTTTTAGGTCAACATCATGAAGGTACAACGGCTGTGAAGCTTTAAATGGTATCTCTCCGTCACTGTCACAGGTTATATCCCAAAGATTCGCACTTCTTGTTGCTTTTTTGTCAAGATTTGTTATAGGCATGATAGGGAACTCTTGGTCTATCCCCCAAAAATCAGGAAGTGACTGAAATATAGAAAAATTCAACAGGTATTTTTCCTGTATCTTGTCATCTAATCTTTGTATCTCTTTATCTTCATCTTGTGATTTTAAATTGATAGCTTTTTTTATGATTAGGTGTGTAAGAACCTCTGCATTACTTCTGTCTTTAAGATCAACATACCCAAGATCAAAAAGTGTCAGTATAGATTCAAGATGCTCTAAAGAATCATGCATATACTCTTTTGCATTTTCTTTTGTGATATCTGTAAATAAAGAATACATCTCTTCTATAATTGGTGGATTTTGATCTTTTAGTTTTAGATTTGATTGGTTGTATTCACTAGAAAAAAGTTCAAGTGTAGGGGTAATAAGAACAGAACTAGGTGCAGAGATAAATCTGCCTGATTCTGTAAAGATATTTGGTTGTTCTACATTGTTTTTGTTTGATATATCTTTTAGTGTATAGATCACATCACTGGCAAACTCTTTTAAGCTGTATTGTCTTTTCTTTTCATATTGTGAGTATTCCAAAGCTAGACCACCACCAATGTTTATTGCTTTTAGATTGTCTGCACCCATTTTTTTTAGCTCAACATAGATATGACCTGATTCTTTAAGTGCTTTTTTTAAAGGGGAGATACTATCCATAGATGAGCCTATATGAAAGTGGATCATCTTTAAAGTATCTTGCAAATTGTGTTTTTTTAGTATCTCAAAAGCTTCAAGTATCTCTAAAGAACTTAGTCCAAACTTTGAGTTTATACCGCCGCTTTTTGCCCAAGTACCACTTCCATAACTGTGAAGACGAACTCTTAGACCAATACTTGGACAAGGAAGATTTAGCTCTTTATGTACCTCTATGATTGTTTCTAGTTCATTTAGACCCTCTATAGTTAATGTTATATCGTGACCTTGAGAAGCTGCTATAAACCCTAGTGTTATCATCTGTTTGTCTTTAAAACCGTTTACGGTTATAGGTGCATTAGGATTGTTGTATGACATAGCTAAAAGAAGCTCAGCTTTACTTCCCGCTTCAAGTCCATAGTTTAATGTCGAACTGCTTTTTAGCATAGGTAAAAGATAGTTTGGCAGTTGGTTTACTTTTAAAGGAAAAACTGCATAAAATGATGAGCTATAATTATACTCTTTTATGGTGTCATTAAAGGTGGTATATAGTTTTTCTATTTGCTTTTTAGTAATATGTGGAAACCTTAAGATTAAAGGGCCAGAGTTCCCTTCATCTCTGATCTGTGTTATCAACTCAATAAGTGATGGTTTATTTGCATAATTTACTATTACTTTATCGTTATCAATTATAAAGTTGTCATCACCCCAAATATCTATACCGTAATTATTCAATGATTTTCCTAATTATTTTTATATATTAAGATGTGATTATATCTAATTAAGATAAATTTTACA
>JAYEKV010000169.1:0-3824 GCA_034716855.1 Campylobacterota bacterium
GCACAATCTTTTTGTCCACAACCACATCTACTTTTTAGATATAATTGTGACACTATAGTATTGATAAACTGTTTTTTAAATTTTATCTGTTTTAACACCTCTTTTAAAAATGTTAATAGTATTGGGACTTTTGTTAATCGTGTCATTGTTGTACCTTTTTTATATTTATACCAATTCTGAAATAGTATAGTGATCTAAGATATATTTTTTAATTTTACAAGATGATATCTCAAGCTTACTTTTAATATCTATCAAATGCTCTTTAAACTTTCTCTTTTTCTCAAGACTATCTAAAACACAAAGCTCTTTTTTTAAAATAGTATTTGAAGTTTGATTAATAGTTTGATATTCTAAACTAAATGAATCATATAAAATTATAGGAGTACAGTAATACCCCTTGATGATATTATCAAAATACTTTTCATTACTACTCATCTTATTTACTAAAAGTATATATTCTTTTACATAAATATCTATATCAGTAAAATCTTTATTTAAAAGAGAGATACATTTAGCATAAGTGATACCTTTTGTATTGCTAGGAAGTAAAGGCTCATCATACTTAAATAGTAAACATCTATTATCTATTAGTATCTCTATATGCTTTATAATATTTAATAATAACCTATAAGAATCGTACAAATCAATTTTTGAAATACCACTATGGTTAAGGATGCTATCTAATTGAATTGTTATCTCCACTATATCTTTATAAAAATTCATTTGTGTTTACTTTTTTATCCCAACTCTTGAGATATTTTAAAATCAAGATAGTTATGAAGTATCGCTTCTATATTATTTCTACCTATTGGATTTGCACTATGAACATTGAACTTAAAATCATCAGGAAAGCTATGTATCCCATCTATATCCATATCTACAAGCCACTTAGCAAAATCATATCCACTTTTTAACACATCACCATTTTTATCACACCCTAGGTCATGATCAAAAGATATATATGGTGGTATCCCGTTTTGCTTTATAAACTCTATAGCCTCATCATAGTTTCTAACTATAATAAAACTATCATCTTTTGGTTCTCTTATATCATCTAGGTATAGTCTCATGTTGTACCTTTTTATTTTTTATATGTAATTATATTTAGTAATTATGACAGCTTTGTGTCTTGGTATATATTTACAACTCACTCTCATACTCAAAAGATACCTCTATATTAAAATAGACTTTGTCTATACGATGTATCAACTCCCAAGGGACCATATGGTCATCATAAAGGCTATGTAAAAGCCAGCAGTGTTTTTGATAGTCCAATGGCTTAAGAGAAGGAAGTTTGATACTATGGTCATCTTTATCATTGAGATATCCTATCTTTTTATCTTTCAAAAAAGCAAATTTCATATCTTCATTTAACTCTAGAACTGAATAAGCTCTTATATAAAAATCAAATTTTATATTTAAGTCATAGTTGCAAATACCATTTTGCTTTTCAAGTACCTTTTTTAAAGCATCTTGATTCTCTTTTTTAGCAAGATTGTATGCTTTCTCTTCCACTTTTCTAAGGTTGTCATTGAGCTTTTCTATTCTTTTAACTATATCTTCGTTGAAATACATAAATATTATCCTTATAACTATTTTTGTTACACTGACAGATAAACTCATCTATGTTTATTTGTAGGTCACATGTAAATCTTCTCTCTACTATAAGCTTCTCATTTTTTACATAAAGTACGATAAACTCTTTTGCGGGTTCTACATCTGTACACCGTACCCCTATACATATATATGGAAAGAAATATTTAAAAACATCTTTTATTTTTCTAAGGCTAGAGATATCATACATCACACAAAATTTATAGATATCTTCTATATATTCACTAAAGCTCTCTATTTTTGTTATATCATCAAATAGCACTTCCATTTTATCGTGAGCTATTTGTTCTAATAAAACTGGATGATACTCCATATTTTTAGCTATTTTTTTATTGGCTATGTTTATGATATTTTTCTTTAATATCTTTAATCGTTTCATGAAAAAATTCCTCCAATATCATCTAAAAGAGTTTGTGGTAAAAACCCTATCATCAAGAATACAAAGATAGTAATAGTAAACAAGGATAAAAGTGTATTTTTATATCTCATCTTCTATCTACTCTCTTTAGATAAAAACTGTTCTATATCTTCTACTATCTCATCTACAGCTTTTGTGGCAGGTTTGAAGATAGTTTTGTCAAACTTACTGTGGTCTATAGAGTAGTGTTCTTCAAGATTGTTAAGTATCGTGTATTTGACACCCCTATCTACCATAAGCCCCACACATAGTGTTGCTCCACTTGTACCCATAACTATTAGCATCTCACAGTCATCCATTTCTCTAAACATATCTTCATAAAAAGGTGCTGATTCATTGAAAAATACTATATCAGGTCTTAGCATACTTTGACACATAGGGCAACTATCCCAAGCTTCACTTTGTGCTACATTGCCTATCTCTTCTGTATATTCACAATTGGTACATCTAATTTGTGTCAAAAATCCATGTACATGTATCACATCAACAGCTCCAGCTTTTTCAAAAAGATCATCTACATTTTGTGTGATAAGTTTTATTTTTTCTGGATATTTTTTTTGGATATTTACTATTTGTTTATGTGCATAGTTTGGTTGCTTATCTTTTAGAGCTACCCTTCTTGTATCATAAAAGTTTATAGTGGCATCTCTATTTTTCTCAAGACACCCTTTTACACATACATCTTCAATGTTAAAATTCTCCCATACACCACCACTATCTCTAAATGTATCTATACCAGACTCAGCACTTATACCAGCCCCTGTAAATATTACAACTTTTGCCATATTCTTTTTCCTCTTTTTTAATACTTTACTACTAACACTTCTTTTTCTAAAGTCTTAGCAAAATTTACAGTGTATTTTGTCCCTGTAGAGCTACCGTTCCAAAAAGCTACTATCATATCAGACTCTTTTACTATTTGTCTGTTTCTATAGTGATATGCTCTTTTATGCTTTTTAAAATCTGGATAAAATACTTTTGTTTCTATATCATTTTTATTTGCCCACTGCACACCCATAGTATCTGCACCCTTAGCACCACCACTTATGATAGTTGTGATGTTACACTTCTCTTTTAGCTCTTGCATTGTAGTATTTAAAAGATTTTTATTTTTAAAATCTCTACTTCCTATTATTGCTATTTTTTTATCTGTTTTCATTATCTCTCCACTTTATTTATGTAATTCCCAACACTCATCCATATCATCTTCATAAGCAGGAGCAAATCTCATATCAGGATACTCTTTTTTTAGCTTTTCATAGTCCCATATTTTATTACCAAGTCTTTTTATCCTAATATTAACATAGGCATAATAGATACCTTTTTTATCAAGTTGATCCATAAGATTTATTGCTTGTTTTGTGGTAAGTTTATATTTTTTATTAAAAAATACTTCACCAGCTGTTTCGTATTTACTGTCGCTTGAAAATACCCACCACTCATATTTGTAAAGACTATATGCAGGATGCAAAGAACTACCCTCACAAAACAATGAAGATTGTTTTTTGTTTAAGTATTCTTTTGTAATTTTTCTCCATCTTAGTATTTGTAATTTTTGAGGGTCTTTTTTTATTAGTTTTACAAGTTCATTTAACATCTAAAGTACACCAACTATTTTATATCATATTTGTTAATGCCCAGTTACCATTTATATCAGTTTCTAGCATCGTGTGGCGTTCAAAAGCTTGGCTTATAAGTTTAAATTCACTTTGCAAAAACTCTCTTGACTCTGATATTAACATAACAGAATCATCCCCTCTAAATGTAGGGATACCATCTTCATAATATACAT
>JAYEKV010000170.1:0-3817 GCA_034716855.1 Campylobacterota bacterium
TCTAGTGCCAGTGCAAAAGTAAGTTGTGCAACACTTGCCGTTGAGTAACCAGCTACATTTTTAACTGGTATCTGTTTTGTTTCAGCATATTCTAAATCTATATTATTCATACCTGTTGCTGCTATACAGATAAGTTTTATATCACTATTGTCTATTATATCTTTATCTATTACTACTTTGTTAGTTACAATTATAGAAGCACCTTGAACTCTTTGAAGTGTAAGTTCAGGTTTTGTAGAAGGGTAAGTGATAACTTCACCATACTTTTCAAATTGTTCGAGAGAGATATCATCTCCCAAAGTTTTTGCATCTAAAAATACTATTTTCATAAAAAGCCTTTAAGTGTATATTTTTAAAGGATTATATTATTTATACATTAAAAAAGGCTTTATAAATAAATATAAAGCCCTCTTGATAGTTTAAAAAAAAGATACCTTACTCTTTGGAAAAAATATCCTCAGCCCACTGTGTTATAGGACCTCTTAGTACTTTTTGAAGCTTTATAGCAAATGTATTTACAAGGTCAGTTTCATTTTGAGTTGATTGAAGAAGTGTTGTAAGAGCATTTGTGTGTTTGTTTACATAGAAGTTGTCTATTTGTTTATTACTTCCTAGTATCACAACTTTACAGCTGTTATCAATACGACTTAAAACCATCTGCATTGTTTTGTTTGACATGTTTTGAGCTTCATCAACTATCACAAAAGAGTTTGATAGCGTTCGTCCTCTCATCTCACCTACCCACATAGTATCTATGTTGTAGTTTGTGATCATCCCTTCAACTCTTTGGATAACTTCACTCTCATCAAGCTCCTCTACAACTTTGCTTTTTGCTTGTTTTCTTTTTTTGTATTCACTTCTAGCCATATGATTTAAGCTATCCATCAAAGGGTGGTTATATATAGCAAACTTCTCTTCATGTCCTGGAAGATAACCTATATCCTCACCTTTATCAAGTGACTCAATAGAGTTTCTTATATATATTATTTTTTGATACTGTTTTTTTCTTACAAGTTTTATAGCACCGCTTAGTGCTAGAAGTGTCTTACCACTACCTGCTTTTGCATCAACTATTATCACATCATAAAAAGGACTATTAATAGCATTTGAGAAAAATAGCTGCTCTTTATTTAGAGGTGTTATGATCTGTGACCGCACTTCACTTTCATCAAGGATATTTATCTTGCCGTTTATTATATTTGCCAAGATAACCTGATCTGAGTTTTTCACGGAAAAGTTATATGAATAGTTGTATGGTTTATGCTCTTTGTCAAACTCATATATATCTGCATTTGGCAGTTTTTCCTGCTCTTTAAACTCTATATCAATAGTTTTTTCATACTCAAAGTTAAACTCCTCATCATCACCTTTTAAAAAATCAGAAGCAAGTCCTAAAGATATAGCTCGTGTTCGTGCCATAATATCAAGAGATAAAAAGATGATGATCTTCTCATAATACCCCTGAGCAAATTGTGCTATCTCTAATATTTTTCGATCATTGTAGATATTTAACTGTGTATTTTTACTATTTACCTCATATTGAGCTTTTGTAATAATATCTATATCAATATTGTCAAGCTGTATAGAGATAACAGTATGACCATCTGTACTTTGTGTGTTTTTAGTGATACCATTTTCCAGTATCCTTGCAAACTCTCTTGCTTGAAAGTTTATCTCATCAAAACCACTTTTTTTACTATCTATCTCATCTAGAACTGTTTCAGGTAATATGATAAGGTTTGATCCATTATCAGATAGCTTATATAAGTTTGCAGCATCTTGTAAGATGATATTTGTATCTAGTACATAGTATTTATTGTATGCTTTCATCATCTTGTCTTTTTGGATTCATGATTTTGTACATAACAAAAACAAAAAATGCAGTGATACCTATACTGAATATCAAAGGTACAGTTTTCATTATCACAAAGGTTACTATTAGTATTGCTAGGATCGTTGGGACTTCATTGTATGCTCTAAAGAATCTGCCACTTTTTTTACAAGTATCATTTTCAAGTTGTTTTCTATAATATCCCAAACTCATAGAATAAGCACTAAGTAGTACTATAAGTAAAAGCTTAGCATGAAACCATCCTTGCTTCATAAGCTCAGGATTTGCCACTATCATAAATATACCACTTGCTATAGTTGCATACATAGCAGGTACACCAATATATTTATAAAGTTTAAACTCTTGTATCTTTACAATTTCTATAAACTCTTTTTTATCACTATGCTCTTGGTGATACACATAAAGTCTAGGAAGGTAAAAAAGCATTGCCATCCATGACAATACACTTATAACATGAAAAGCTAAAATAGGCTGGTAGTATTCTATCAAATTTGATCCTAATAAATTTATTTATTTATTCTAACATATATTTAGATAAAAAACTATTTATTAAAAGCTACCTGATTTCTACCGTTGTTTTTACAATAATAAAGTCCTTCATCAGATACTTTTATCATTTTTTCCAGATCTTCTTCAATACCGTAACAAACACCGATAGATGTGGTGAATTTGATGTTAAGATCATTTATATATATCACACTTTCTTCAAATGCTTTTCTTATCTTCTCAAAAAGCTTTTCAGCGTCTTCAAAAGTGATATTTTCAAGCATTACACAGAATTCTTCCCCTCCAAACCTTGCCATAAGGTCAGATGTTCTTAAGTTTTTATTTAAAATATTTGCAACTTCACAGATTGCCACATCACCCACATCGTGTCCATATGTGTCATTTATATTTTTAAATTTATCAATATCAAACATAGCTACAACAATATCTCTATTGTCTCTTTTTGCTTTACCAAATATAGCCTGACCGCTGTCAAAGAAAAATCTTCTATTGTAAGCACCTGTCATAAAGTCCTTGTTTGCCATATCTCTTGTTTGTTCAAATAGTTCAAGTATCTCAAGATTTGAGTTTATTCTTGTTGAAACTTCAATCTGAGAGTATGGTTTGTTTAGAAAGTCGTTTGCACCGATTTTTATAAAGTTTGTAGATATCTCCGGTGTATCATTTGAACTGATAACCATTATCCCAAGAAAATCTTTTTGAAATTTTTGTCTTATTTTACTTGTAAGTTCCATACCATCCATCCTTGGCATGTTGTAATCAGTGATAACTAAAGATATCCTTTTATCATTGTTTTCAAGAATTTCTAAAGCTTCTACTCCATCTTTTGCACATAGTACATTTAGTTTTATTTTTTCTAACATTTTAGTTGCTATGGATAGTTGTAAAGAGGAATCATCAACTACTAAAACATAAGTGTCATAATTGTTGAGTATTCTTTTTAGAGTAGATACTGCACTGTCTATACTGCTTATACCATCTTTTTTTATATAATCTATAATATCTTTTTCTAATAGTTCTTGTTTTAATTCATTGTTATCTGTGCCTGTAAGAGCTATAGAGGGTATATCTTTTTTCAATGCAAAATCAATAAGTGCACCCTCCTTAACATCAGGAAGATTAATATCTAATATAGCACCATGGATAGTTAAATCTTTACTTAAAATATGTTTTAAAGCATCTTTATAAGATTGGGCAGTTAAAATATTTATATTTTTTAATTCTTTTTCAATTGTCTTTTTTAATAACTCTAATGCTATGCCGTCATCATCCACAATAAGTATATTTTTCATATATAGCCTTCTTATTTCTTTAGCATATGCTAACATAAGTACACTGACTAACAAATAAATTATAAAGTTATTATTGTATAAATTGTTTTTCTATTACTTTTTGGTAAACTTCCATTATGAAAATATTATTAGCACCCGCAGAAACAAAAATGGAAGGGGGAGAAAA
>JAYEKV010000171.1:0-32236 GCA_034716855.1 Campylobacterota bacterium
GTATAGCAGCAACAGGTATGAATAATATAGATTTAGAATATGCTGAAACAAAACAGATACCAGTTAAAAATGTAGCTGGTTACTCAACGGCAAGTGTTGCACAACTTACTTTTGCACTGGCACTAGAATTTATACAAAAAACAAACTATTATAACACCTACGGACAAAACGGCGGCTGGGAAAACAGTGATATATTTACAAACCTAGATAAACCTTTTTATGAGCTTGACGGTAAAAAATGGGGTATCGTGGGGCTTGGAAACATAGGTCAAAGTGTTGCAAAAATTGCAACTGCATTTGGGTGTGAAGTTCAATACTTCTCAACAAGTGGAAAAAACAACAATAGCCAATACAGCCAAGTATCACTAGAAGAACTTTTAAAAACATCTGATATAGTAACTATCCATTCACCATTAAATGATACAACAAATAATTTGATAAATAATACAAATATAAATATGTTAAAAGATGGATCAATAGTCTTAAATCTTGGGCGTGGTGGAATAGTAAATGAAAATGATATAAGTGATGCTATAAACAAATCACAGGATGTATACTATGGAACTGATGTAGTCACAAAAGAACCAATAGCAAAAGAGTCTCCACTGCTTAAAATAGAGGATAAAAATAGGATAATGATAACACCGCATATAGCTTGGGCATCTAGGGAAGCTAGAGTAAGACTGCTAAATGGGATAGAAGATAACATAAAACAATTTGTGATATAATACATACTACAGTATGTATTAATTAACTAAGAGGATTTTCTATGGCACTATTATTGTATAAATCAAATGAGATGTTCTCTTCAACAGAACTTATAAGAAAAAGTAAAATGATCTTTGATAAGATCGTAAATGATGAGATAGAAAAAGCGATCATACTAAGAGATGGGAAGCCCGGTTTTTTATTAATGGATTTTTATAAGTATGAACAGATAATGGCAGAGTATGAAGAGCTTAAACAATATGTTGAGGATAACAAAAAACAAAAAAAACCTAAGAAATTAAAATCTGAAAAAAAGTCTGAAAAAAAAGCAGAGAAAAAAACTTATGTACCTGAGCAGATTGAAAAAGATGAACCAAATGTTGTACTTGAAGAACTTGAGATAAAGAGTGTAAAAGATACTCCGAAAAAGGAAATTATCCAAACTAAAGTTGAAGAAAAAATTGAACCTGTTGATATTGAAAAGATAATAAAAAGCCAGAAAAAACAAGATGATCAATTAACGCAAGAGACTAAAATAGAAGATGAACCACAAAATGAAATTCAAGAAGAACAAACAGTAGAAGAAGAGATACAAACTGCACTTGAATCTATAAAAAATATGAACTTTGATGATGATATGAAAAAGAAGGCAGAAGATAAGATAAAAGCCAAGATCATAAAAGCAAGGCAAGAGAGAGAACAGCTTTTAAAAGAGCAAGAAGAGCATGAAAAAGAAGAACTAAAAGAGGAACTTGAACTTCAAGTACAGATAAAAAATGAAGCAAAGAAAAAAGAGCAAGAGTTAAAGGAGTTTTGGGACTAATGATTGATATTCTTATTATAGGAAGTGGTGGTGCAGGACTAACGGCTGCACTTGAAGCTAAAAAACATACAAACAATGTAACTGTTGTTTCAAAAACATACCCAACTGCATCACAAACATCTCAAGCACAAGGTGGTATAAACGGAGTACTTGGAAAAAATGATGACACCATACAAAACCATATAGATGATACTTTAAAGTCTGCACATAACATAGGCGATAAAGAAACTATCGAATATATGTGTAAAAACAGCAGTGAGACAATAAAGTGGCTTGATGATATAGGAGTACCTTTTAGCAGAGATAAAAATAACAACATAGCACAAAGATCACTTGGAGGTGCATCTCATAAAAGAGCCTGCTACAGCAGTGACTATACGGGTCTAAAAATCCTTCATACGCTCTATGACAACTGTATTAAAGAGGGTATAGAGTTTATCAATGAACATATGCTTTTGAACTTTATAGTTGAAGATAATAGTGTAAAAGGTATAACAGCTCTTAATATTGAATCTTCTGAAGTTAAACAAATATTGGCTAAAAGTGTTATAGTTGCATCAGGGGGTTATGGGTGCCTATATAGTAACTATACAACTAATTCAACTGCGACAACCGGTGACGGGGTACATGCAGCGCTTAAAGCCGGCTGTGAATTGGCAAATATGGAATATATCCAATTTCATCCAACCGCACTTAAAGACTCTTGTGTACTTATAAGTGAAAGTGCAAGGGGTGAAGGTGGCTACCTGGTTACTAAAGATGAGGAAAGATTCGTAGATGAACTACTCCCAAGAGATGTAGTAGCAAGAGCAATATATCAGAAAATTCAAGATGGGGAAGAGGTCTATCTTGACCTTAGACATCTTGGTATTGAAAAGATAAAAGAAACTATGCCTCAAGAGTATGATCTGGCACTTCAATTCTCTAATTTGAAATTAGACAAAGACCTTATCCCTATAATGCCAGCGGCTCACTATACTATGGGAGGTATAAAAACAGATATAAACGGTGCTACTAATATAAAAAACCTTTATGCAGTTGGCGAATCATCCTCTAACGGTGTACATGGAGCAAACAGACTTGGAGGAAATTCACTTTTAGAGATAATCACTTTTGGTAAAAGAACTGCACAAACAGCATCTAAAAATATACCAAATATTGAAATAGAAATTAAAGAGTATCCTATATTAAAAAAAGACACCGAGTTTATAAATAGTTTATTTGAACTTCCTAATGAGATAAATTTTTATGATACTAAAAATAGTATTGGTAAACTGTTTTATGAAAAAGTTGGACTCTACAGGGATCAAGACAATCTTCAAAGTGCACAAGAACAGCTAAGAGGATATATTGCACAACTTGATAATATGGGTATAGATGACAAAAGTAAAGTTTACAATACAAATCTAAAAGAGATTTTAGAGTTTTACAATTTACTTTATCTTGGTGAAGCGGTTATTATTTCAGCTTTAGCAAGAAAAGAGAGCAGAGGTGCTCACTATCGAGTAGATCAAACAAGTGAAGATCCCAGATATGAAAAACTTACTATACTAAAAAATATAGAAAATTCTATGAAAATGGAGTTGATATGAAACTAAAAATTTGTGACAAGCAATATGATATAGAAACAAAAGTTGATAATCTTTTAACAGCTTTAACTCTTGTAAAGCAACAACAAAACTCATCACTTGCATTTAGAAGCGGCTGTAGAAGTGGAGTTTGTGGAAGTTGTGCAGTAACTGTAAACGGTATAGAAAAACTTGCATGTAAAAGCTCTATAAATAGTGGTGACCATATTCAGCCATTGAAGAACTCTAAAGTTATAAAAGATCTTATAGTTGATCTTTCAAATCAAGAACAGTTTTTATCTCAAACAAAAACCTATTTGAGTGATAAAAATAAAGAAGAGATAACTATAGCGGATGAAAAGAAAATAGATGTAGAGTCCAACTGTATTCTATGTCAAAGCTGTTTTAGTGCATGTCCCGTATATGAAGTAAATAAAGACTTCATAGCTCCTTTTGCACAAATAAGAGCATTTAGATATATCAATGACAAAAAAGAATCTGAACAAAAAACAAAGATAGATGCTTTACAGACAAATGCTATCTGGAGTTGTACGCTATGTGGTAATTGTAATATGGTATGTCCATCACATATTGATCTAAAAGGGGGTATAATGCAATTAAGGAATAAATCTGTACAATTTGGATATACTGACCCAAATATGACAAGTTTTGATGGTGGATTAGACTTTCAAAATACTACATCATTTGGCTTTGATCCAAATGGATTTTAAAAGATGAGGATATATGTATGATAGCAAGAAGTTTAAGAATACTTTTTATTGATGATAGCAGTACTATCAGAGATATGGTTGAAAGTGCTTTATTGGAACTTGGATTCTTAAATATACAATCTGCAGTAGACGGTATAGATGCGTTAAGAGTATGTGATGAAGCTGAAGAGGAATTTGAGTTTATTATCACAGATATCAATATGCCAAATATGGATGGTATAGAACTTATTCATAACTTACGAAACAGAATGGACTACATCTCAATACCTATTATGGTTTTATCTACTGAGTGGAGTAACGAGATGAAACAAAAAGGTAAAGATGCAGGAGCAACCTCATGGATAGTAAAACCTTTTGATAAAGAGCTTTTAAACCGAGCAATAGAAGAAACTGTTAATAAAGTTGAAAATAGCTAAAACACCTAAAAAATATGAAAACAAATACAGAGTTAGTTCATCACCTTACTAGCTCTGGAGTATTACTCTCACAAAACATTATAGATGCTTTTTTAAATATAGATAGGGCTGACTTTATTAAACCCTCTTTCTTATATGATACATACGGCGATTACCCCTTACAAATAGGTCACGGACAAACAAATTCTCAACCAACTACAGTAGCAATGATGTTGGAGATGCTTCAACCTCAAGAAGGTGACCATATACTAGATATAGGAAGTGGTTCTGGTTGGACTACAGCTTTACTGGCATACATAGTTAAAAAACTTGGATCTGTTACAGGTGTAGAGAGGATAGATGAACTTGTAAGATTTGGCTTAGATAATCTATCTAAATATAATTTAACCAATGCAACAATCATAAAAGCAGACGATCACTTAGGTATAGTATCTAAACAATTTGACAAGATACTTGTATCAGCAGCTGCCAAGCAATTTCCATATGAACTTTTAGAGCAGTTAAAACCAAACGGTAAACTAGTAATTCCGGTACAAAACTCTATTTTTGAAGTTAAAAAAGATAAAAACGCTGATATAATATATAAAGAACATTATGGATTTAACTTTGTTCCTTTAATAATATAACTATGGAGTATATTGATGATACATGAACTAAATAACCCTATTACCAAAACACTTATTACAATTTTAAGAGATAAAAACAGCAATGCCATAACTTTCAGGCATACGATCAATGAACTTACAAAACAACTTATATATGAAGCATTAAAAGATATATCAATGATTAAAAAAACAATCACTACTTGGCAAGGTGAAAAGAGTTTTAATACTATAGATGAATCAAAGCTGATTGTAGTAACTGTATTAAGAGCAGGACTTCCAATGATAGAAAGTGTTACAGATACACTGCCAAATATAACAGCAGGTTTTTTAGCTATGAAAAGAGATGAAGAAACTCACAAAAGTGTACTTTATTATGATAGAGTACCTGCATGTGAAGGGAAAACTGCTCTTATAGTTGACCCTATGCTGGCAACCGGAGGGTCTATGTGTGATGCTATTGATGTTATGATAGAAAAGAATGTTTCTAAAATAGTACTTCTAAATATCATAGGCTCTCCTGAAGGTGTTAAAATACTTCAAGACAAATATCCAAATATAGATATTCATATAGCACAAATAGATCAACACCTCAATGAAAATAAATTTATAATACCAGGACTTGGTGATGCGGGAGACAGGTCGTATAATACACCTGAGTAATTTGTAGGATTTTATATAATAGTATACGGTATTTACCGTATACTATTACTGAGCTTCATTGATAAGATTCGTATAGAATTTTGTATACTCAGTATCACCCTCGTCTCTTGCTTTCATAGCTGATCTTGGATGTTCATTTAGCTGTCCTGTAATCATATACGGTATAGAGTATCCCCAATCAAGTTCTTTCTCTAAAGGTATTATATATTCCTCTATAAATTCTAATACCGGTACAAGGTTATATTTTGGATTTTTAAGGAAACCAAGTAATAGTTCCATAGGACAGTTTCCAGCCCCTCTTCCAAGACCTGAGATAGTAACATCCAAGTAACTCGTACCATACATCATAGCTTCAAGAGTATTAGCATATGCAAGCTGCATATTGTTGTGTGCATGGATACCAACTTTTTTACCTACACCATTTGCTACTTTTGTGTACTTTCCTGTTAATCTGTTTATCTGCTCAGGATAAAATGAACCAAATGAATCTGCAATATAGATAACATCTACAGGTGTTTTACTTACCTGCTCCAATACTTGATCTAATTCATCATCAAATGACTTAGAGATAGCCATAATATTTACAGTTGTTTCATACCCTTTTGCATGAGCATCTTCAATTAGTTCAATTGCAGCTGGAATTTGGTGGATATATGTAGCAATTCTTATCATATCAACTACAGATTCACTTGCAGGTAAAAGTTCGTCTTTTACAGTTCTTCCAATATCTGACATAACTGCAATTTTCATATCCGTATTGTTCTCACCTACGATTCTTCTGATATCTTCCTCTTTACAGAAGTTCCAAGCTCCAAACTCTTCAGGGCTTTGAAGTGTTGGTGAGTTGTTCTTCCCAATCTCCATATAATCAACACCAGCTTTTACACATGTTTCATATACACCTTTTACAAATTCATCTTCAAACCAGAAGTTATTTACAAGTCCACCGTCTCTTATTGTACAGTCAAAAACTTTGATATCTTCTCTTACACTTAAAATTGATCCCATTTTTTCTACCATGGTTTTCCTTTACTATTATTTATTTGCTTCTTTTAAAGTATCTGCTATCATAAATGCTAACTCTAAAGATTGGTCTGCATTTAATCTTGGATCACACTGAGTGTGATATCTGCTAGATAACCCATCTACAGTAATAGCACTACTTGCACTTCCTGTACACTCTGTTACATCTTGACCTGTCATCTCCAGGTGAATACCACCTGCTACACTACCTTGTGCTTTATGGATTTGGAAGAATTGTTTAACTTCGCTTAGGATATTTGCAAAATCTCTTGTTTTGTATCCATTGTCAGTTTTTTCGACATTTCCATGCATTGGGTCACATGACCAAACTACATTTTTACCTTCACTTTCTACTTTTTTAAGTAGATTAGGGAAGTGATCAGCTATTTTACCTGCACCCATTCTAACAATAAGGTTTAATCTTCCCGCTTCATTTTGTGGATTTAGTTTATCAATAAGTTCAATAAGCTCATCCTCTTTCATAGTTGGACCAACTTTACAACCTATAGGGTTTTTGATACCTCTGAAGAACTCAATATGTGCTTCATCCAAATCTCTTGTTCTATCACCTATCCATAACATATGTGCAGAACAATCATACCAGTCACCTGTTAAGCTGTCTTTTCTAGTAAGTGCTTCTTCGTAATTAAGAAGAAGTGCTTCATGAGAAGTAAAAAGTTTAGTTTCACCAAGTTGTGGTGTATTTAATGCATTTACACCACAAGATTCCATAAATTTCAAGGACTCTGAAATTCTTGATGCTAACTCTTCATATTTTTCACCAAGAGTATTATTATGCATAAAATCAAGATTCCAGCTGTGAACTTTATTTAGATCTGCCATTCCACCTTTTGCAAATGCTCTTAAAAGATTAAGAGTTGCAGCACTTTGATTGTAGGCTTTTAAAAGTTTTTTTGGATTGGGCATTCTTGATTTCATATTAGCTTCAATATCATTTACTATATCACCTCTATAACTTGGATACTCAACACCGCCTATAGTTTCAAAATCACTAGATCTTGGCTTTGCGAACTGTCCAGCTATTCTTCCCACTTTTACCACAGGCTTTTGACCACTGAATGTCATAACTATAGCCATCTGCATCATAACTTTAAAAAGTGACTTGATGTTGTCTGCATTGAAGGCATTAAAACTTTCTGCACAATCTCCACCTTGAAGTAAAAAAGCATTACCGTTTGCTACTTGAGCGAGTTGAGATTTTAATTGTCTTGCCTCTTCTGCAAAAATAAGTGGAGGATAAGTAGCTAACTCTTTCTCAACTCTTTTTAGTTTTTTCTGATCATCATAGATAGGCTGTTGTTTAATTGGAAAATCTCTCCAGCTATCCGGTGTCCATATGTTACTCATCTTATTTTACCTTCTATAATATTTTATAATTTTATTTTTTTCAATAGTTCTTGAAATGATACCTTAAAAGCACTCAATCCATCTTGAAGCAGTTTTTGATATACTTCATCCATATTTATATGTTTTTTGATTTTCTTAAAATATATATCACACTCCATCTCTGTCAATACTTTTGACTGTTCTTTAGAGCCTTCTTGCATCCAATCTTTTATTGTGTTTAATGGTGCAGTATTGATACTATTTGGATATATTAATTCATCTATATAATAGCTTTGCTTAAGATCATCACCTTTAACGCCGGTACTTGCGAATAGTGTTCTAATATTCTTATTATCAAATTTTTCTATTTCATGATAACATTTAGTAGCATTTACAATACCTACTTTTGAAGGTTCTAATTCATAGTTTTTTAGCTGTTGATCTAATAATCTATCAAACCTGCTAACAAAAATAGAGACAACGCCTTTCGTATCTTTACCGCTTTGTTTGATCCCTTCGCTTAAAGCCTCAGCACATCTTCTTGCCTGAATAGGAGAAAAAATAAGCGTAGCGTTTACACATATTCCTATAGCCGTAAGCTCTTTCATCGCTCCATATCCAGCTTCTGTTGCGGGTATTTTTATCATAACATTTTCATACCCTATTTGAGAATGAAGTCTAGCACCCTCTTCAATAGTACCCATCATATCATTACATAATGCAGGGTCAACCTCCAAAGAGATAAATCCATCATTTGCATCATTGTCATAAAGAGGCTTCAAAAGTTGTGCTGCTCTTTTTATATCAGTGATAGCTAACTCTTCATATATTTTTTTTACATCATTAACCTGAAGCATATTAATATGTGCATCATAGGCACTTGAATTTGTAATAGATTGTTGAAATATTGCAGGATTGCTAGTAGCACCATGTATTATATTTTGAGATATTAATTCTTGAAATTCATTTTCCAAAAAATCTCTTTCTATAAAATCACACCAAACTGAATAATTTATATCTTCTCTTAAGCTCATCATCTATTTCCTTTTATTTCATCTTTTCACAAATAAGATCTTTTTCTACATTTCGTTTAAAGTCTTTTAGAATAAAACCTTTACATTGTTCATTTGTATCTAAATTTGTAAAGCTCACCGTATGTTTGTAGCCTTTTACATTTATATCTTCTCTTAAAAATTCGTGTGTAGCATATACCTTTACATCTGCTACATTTTTATAACCAAGCGTGTAAAGTATCTTTTCTGCTTTAACAGATTTACCTGCTGATGTTAAAAAAAATGTGATAATTCCCATCACTATAATAACTGAAATAAATATAACTGTTTTCTTAGGTAATCTTCTAATTTCCGTATCTGCCATCTGTTAACTTCTTTTTGTTTTATATATTACGCGATTTTACCATAATTTTGATATAATCTTCTTTATGAAAAATGTACTTGTAATTTTAGATGGTCAATTGGCTAAATCACTTATAAAAAGAATGGTTTCTTTAAACAATAATTTGAACCAATACGATATAGTCTACTATGATGATAATATTATCCCTGATATAGTTCCTGAGAATTTTACTTTTTACAAGTTTGACCCCACTAGCTATTCAAAACTGTTGTTTATTTTTAAAAAATCTATGTATCAAGATGCACTTGTTGTCCTTAATACAAAAGAAGATACACAAGCTGTTATTAAAAATATCAGGATGAACGACAAAAATATCAACTTTACCGTTTATGATCAATGGAGTATAGAATCTGAAGATACTAATATAAAATTCTATAGAGGTTTTGATATCTTATCAAACAGCCTTGTAGAGCAGCTACCTAATATTCCTGTTTTTGCACAAAATATCGGTCTTAAAAAAGGTGAGATCATGGAGATCAAGATACCTTTTGGTAGTAACTATGCTTATAGATACATAGGAAGTATTGCTCAAAAAGATTGGAAGATAATTGTTTTATACAGAAATCAGCAGCTTATAAATATAAAGCCTTCTTTGATCCTAAAACCCAATGATGTGATCATCGCAGCAGGTAAACCAGAAGTATTATCACAAGTTTATGCTGCCATTTCAAAATCAAAAATGCAATTTCCAAAACCTTTTGGAAGTAACATCTATCTCTATATCGATCTTTATATTCAAAATCAAAAAGAGGTTCTAAATGCACTTATTGATGCTAAGTTACTTCATCAAAGATTAAAAAATACTATGCTTATAATTAAAATCACAAGACCCACAAATGTTGACATCTTGGATAAGATACAAAGTGTTGTATACAATGTTGAAAATGTAAAGATTGATATAGACTATCACAATCTTGGTATTAAAAATATACTAAAATCAGATAAGAAGAAATTTGATATTGGAGTCATTGTTTTAACTAACTCTCTTTTAAACTATAAAGAAGCTATTAAAAATATTGTACCTTTAAAATTACCAATTTTTAAAGTTGGTGATGAAAATATATCATCATTAAAAAATTCTATGGTTTTATTAAATGATGATAAAATTTACGAGCAGATCTCACCTGTACTATTTGATATATCAACACAATTAAAAATAAAAATAAAAGTTTTTGATGTAGATCCTATAGGAGATACAAATAGAGAAGAACTTGTAGCACATCTTAACAATCTTTCTAAAATCTTCAATCAAAATATAAATATAATAAAAGATAATTCAAACCCTATAAAAAAGATAAAAAAAGAGCATAATGTACTTCAGATACTCCCTCTAAGAGAAGATATGTTTAATAATAGAAGAGTTAAGTTCTTAACAACTGACAGTGACCTTCTGTCATTTGATATAAATAATTTTAATCAGCTTCTAATACCTGTTATAGAAGATATTAGTTAATACTAAAATCTTCTATAATTTTAAAACCTATCATTGCATTCATGATAGCAAACTTATCAGCTTTTTTTAATATCTTCACATCTATATCTTTTTCAATTATCTTTTTTTCTTCAAGCAATCTTGCTCGTGTTGTACCATAAAGTAATGGCTTTTTAGGAGTATACCAAATATCATCAATCATAACAGCAATATTGGCAATAGTTGTATCTGTCAGTAAATCATTTTTAACGATAATAATATCATCACCATCATCTTTATTCTCAAATAATTTATCTAGTTGATCTCTATTGGTCGATTTGTAATGATAACTTATACTATCATCATAAATCAATTTGAACTTTTTTTGAATTTTTGGAATATAAGCATAATATTGAACATCTAATATCTCCCAAGAATTGTATATAACCTTACACCTTAAAAGTTTTTCATTTACCGGATAGATATACTCTTCTAAATTGAAGTTCACTCCTACAGTATTTGACATCCGTTTTTTATGATACTCTATATTATACACTTCATAATCATCGCATCTAATTGTTTCAAAGTAAGTTTCCATATTTTAACTCTTATCTTTTAATTCTCTAAGGTATATAAACTTTATCACACATCTCTTGATACTCACTTGACATATCACTGTCACAAGTTATACCGCCACCACTTTTATATATCAAGCTTCCATCATCTTCTTTCTCTATATATCGTATCATGACAGCACTGTCAAGACTATCTCCATCGTATATTCCAAATACTCCAGTAAAGTATCCTCTTTCATAGTTCTCGATATTCTTTATTATCTCTATGGTTTTCTTTTTTGGTGTACCAGTTATACTTCCGGCAGGAAGCAATGAAGTTATTATCTCCCCTATTCTTTTTGACCAGTCTGATTCAAGTTGTGCAGATATTTTTGAACTTATTTGATAAAGTTCTTTATCTCCTGCCTTTATCTTTTCACTGTATCTAAACTTCTCAACCTTTACATTTTTTGCTACAATTGAGAGATCATTTCTTAGAAGATCAACAACCATAGTATGCTCAGCCAATTCTTTTTTATCTTCCATTATCACATTTTCCGCATCTTTTATATTTGCGTCTATTGTACCTTTCATCGGATATGTAAATATCTTATTATCTTCAATATTCACAAATCTCTCAGGGGAAAAGCAGATAAATTTATCTTTATAGTATAATTTATATTTTGCATTTGCTTTATTGTATATCTCACTTAGTGTAGCTGTTGTTTCTATTTTTGTAGGTGTTGTAAGATTTAGTAAATAAGTATTTCCATTTAAGATATTTTCTTGAATCTTTTCAAATTTATTTTTGTAATTCTCTTTTGTAATATGTTCTTTTCTAATACTTATATTTTGGCTATTATAGTTCTCTGTATCTATCTCATAAGATATATTATTTGGTAATTCATTTAAAGGAATGATCTCATAATTTTGTAGTTCATAATCGATCACAAAAAGAAAAGGCTCTTTTTGTTCTCCATAATGATTTAGTTTTTCTATTAAATTCAATTTTATTATTTATTGTCAAGTATCAGTTTTTTTAAACATGCCATTCTTACTGCTACACCGTTTCTTACCTGCTCTAATACTTTTGATCTTTTATCTAAAAGCATCTCGTCACTTATATCTATATTTCTGTTTACAGGTCCCGGATGCATAAGAAGTATATCTCTGTCTTTTATCAAGTTTTTAGTTATGCAGTATTTTTTAGCATATTTTTGTGTTCTTTTTTCTAGCTCTTCGGGTAGTATAGAGATATTGTGCCTTTCATGCTGTACTCTCAAACTCATAATAATATCAAGATCATCCATAACTTTTTTCAAGTTGGTTTTTGTTTTAAATTTTGACTTTATTTTAAACTCTTTTGGTGATATCAAAATTGGATTTAATCCAAATCTTGGAAGTAATTCAAGGTTAGATGAGGCAACTCTAGAATTTGCTATATCTCCAACTATTGCTATATTTTTACCTTTTACATTTGAATCAAAATGATCATATATAGTAAACATATCAAGTAGTGCTTGTGTAGGGTGTGCATTTTTACCATCACCTGCATTTAATATTGGACAGTTCACCTGTTCAACTAAACTAGCAGGTAATCCACAATCACTATGTCTTATTATTATTGCATCAGGTTTCATTGCTGCTAGATTTGCTACAGTATCTTCAACTGTTTCACCTTTTTTTGTTGAGCTTGTATTTACTTCAAGATTCACTACAGCGGCCCCTAGTCTTTTTGCTGCTATCTCAAAACTACTTCTTGTTCTTGTTGAGTTTTCAAAGAACAATGTAACTATCAACTTCCCTCTTAAAAGATTATTTGACTGTAGATATAAAAATATTTTTGCATCTTCAAATAGTTCTACTATCTCTTTTTTTGTAAAATCTGCTGTTGTAATTAAATGTTTCATAAAATATCCTGTAGTTATTGTTTTAGTATTATACTAAATTTTTTATTTTAGATAGCCATTCATCAAGTGTTTTTTCATATGCTATTTTCTTACTTTCATAAAATTTCAGATTTTTTGACAAATATTCTTGTTCAACATATCCTCCATAATCATGTGGATACTTATAGCCAACTGCATTATCTTGTATATTTACAGGTATATCTAAAGGTTGATTATGTTTTATATATTGAAGTGTTTGATTTATTGCATTATAGCTGCTATTTGACTTTGGACAACTTGCTAGATAAACAACACACTGCCCTAGTATTATTCTAGCTTCTGGGTATCCAATTTTATTTGCTGCTGTCATAGTTGATACTGCAAGATTAAGTGCATTTGGATTTGCATTGCCTATATCTTCACTGGCAAATATTACAAGCCTTCTTGTTATATAATCAACACTCTCACTTCCATCTATCAATCTTCCCAAATAATAAAGTGCCGCATCCACATCACTTCCCCGTAAAGACTTTATCATGGCACTTGTTATATCATAATGACTTTGAGAAGAACTCACTCCATCGCCTATGTTAGATACTCTTAACTCTTTTAGTAACTCTACATCAATATCTTTAGATACTTTTGACCCAAAATCAAGTAAGTTTAATAGTGCTCTTCCATCACCGCTACTACTGCTTATCAAAAACTCTTTAGCTTGTTTATCTATTTTTATATCAAGATAATTAACAGCTTTTTGAGTAAGTTTTTCAAGTTCATCACTTGTTAGTGTTTTGAACTCATATAAAAAGGCTCTTGATCTTATACCACCTGTTAAACTATGATAAGGGTTTTCTGTACTTGCACCTATAATTATAGCTTCATAACTTTCCATAACAGGAAGAAGAACCTCTTGTTGTGTTTTACTAAGTCTATGTACTTCATCTATAAATACCAAAGGTTTTATAAGTGAATTTGTATATCTTTTAAATATATCTCTTAATTGTTCGATTTTTAAGCTTGTAGCATTAAACTCATAAAAGTCATATCCACTTTCATTTGCTATAATTCTTGATAGTGTAGTTTTACCGGTACCCGGTTTACCGTAAAAGAACATGTGAGGTATCTCTTTTGAGATTATAAGTTTATAGAGTGCTTTGTCTTTTGATATTATATGAGATTGACCTAAAAAATCTTCAAGTTTTTTAGGTCTTAGTAGATTAGATAAACTCATCTTCGTCTATATATTGATTTTTTTCTTTTCTTTGTTGTTTTGTATGATCTTTCATAAATAGTCTTAAGTTCTCATACTCATCTCTTTCTAAATACCTAACTTTACCGCTAGGAAGATTATTTAGATTGATACCGCCAAAACTCACCCTTTTAAGATCAACTACTTTAGCTCCAAAATGTGCAAAGAATCTTCTGATCTCTCTATTTTTACCTTCAGTGATAGCTACTTTTAATTTAGAGAAGTTTGGTGTACTTGTCTGTACTTGGTATCCAATAAAAGGTGCGAACTCCATCTCTTTTTGATCTGTATTGTCCCATGCACCAGCAGTAGCATCATCTAAGATGATACCATTTTCCATCGCTGTTATCATTGCTTTTGTTACTGGACCTTCAATTTTTATCTTATATACTCTTTCAAGGTTTGAAGTCATTAGAGCTGTTGCAATCTTTGGATCATCTGTTAATAAAAGCATCCCTTCACTTGCATAGTCTAATCTTCCCACAGGTATAAAGTGTGCAAATTTATTTGGAATTGTGTCATATATTACAGTTCTTCCTTGAGGGTCTTTTTTAGAAACTATCTCCCCTTTTAGTTTATTGTATATGATTACGGTAGATGCTCTTTTATGATCTACTTTTACAGTTTTACCATCTACTTTTACTACAGTATTTAGGCCAACTTTAGTAGCTAGATCACCTATAACCTTACCATCGATTACAACTTTTCCAGCCTTTATAAGTTCGTCAGCTTCTCTACGACTATATCTACTATTATGAGATATGAATTTGTTGAGTCTCATTTGGTTTTCTTGTGATTGTTTCTCTTTTGACATGATATATCCTTTATTTAATCCCTGCTTCAACTAGCGTATGTATATGTAATACACCCTCTAATTTATCATTTTCATCTACTACTAACAACATCTGTATCTTATGTTCTTCTATTATTTTCAATGCATCACTTGCTAAAATATTTTTGTTTTTAATTGTTTTTGGAGTAGATGATGCTATAGATTCTACATTACATTCAAGTGAAAAATTTTCATTCATCATTGCGCGTCTTAGATCACCATCACTTAGAAGTCCTACCACTTTGTTGTCATCTACAATTATCGCACTACCCAGTCTACCTTCACTCATTACAACAATTACATCTTTAAGTAATGTTCCACATGGAACTATTGGTAGGTTTTCTTTCATTAAAAGATCATCAACTTTTACAAAAAGCTTTTTACCTAAGCTTCCACCTGGATGATAAGAAGCAAAATCCTCTTTTTGAAAATTCTTATGTTTCATAAGACAAACGGCTAAAGCATCACCCAATGCCATAGTAAGTGTTGTGGAAGAAGTTGGTGCTGTATTTAAAGGACAAGCTTCCTGTTCAATACTTATGTCCAAAAATATATCAGCAAATGATCCAAGAGTAGAAGTTCTATCTTTTGCCATAGCTATAAGTGGAATATCAAATCTTTTTAAATGTGGAAGTAATACTTTTAGCTCTTCACTCTCTCCACTATAACTAATGGCAAGTACGATATCATCACGCCCTATCATACCAAGATCACCGTGCATAGCTTCTGTAGGGTGTAAAAAGAATGAACTTGTTCCAGTACTTGCAAATGTTGCAGCAAGCTTACTTCCTACAAGTCCAGATTTACCTACACCTGTAACAATAAGTTTGCCTTTTATTTTAGAAACAGCTTCAACAGCTTTTATAATATTTTCATCGATTCTAGAAGCACCTTTGATAAGCTCTTGTGCTTCTATATTTAGTACATCTTTAGCAATTTTTATATAGTCCATAATGTTCCTTTAGAAAATTACTAATATTATATCATTATTGTACAAAAATTGTTGGAACGATCATTGGGTATTTTCTGTATTTTCTAATACAGTGTTTTCTCACAACTTTTCTAAGTTCCTCTTCAACAGATCTTGTGTTTTGTAAGATACCCGGCTTGATATGTGCTAAGAAATTACCTAAGATATCTTCTATCTCTTTTGCAAATGGTTTTTCAATTTTAGTATCAACCATACCAAACGAACTAACTCTTGCAGGTCCTACAACTTTTCTCTCATTTTCAGAGATTTGTGCTACTATCATAATAACACCCTCGTTTGCCATAGTTTGTCTATCAATAACAACATCGTCACCGATCTTTCTATTTCTTTGGTTATCGATATAAGTTTTACCTGTTTTTACAGATTTCACTTTCTTAAGATATTTTGGTGCGATCTCTACTTGCTCACCATCACCTAAGATATATGTATTTCTCTCTAATACACCACAATCAACACCAGTTTTGATATGTCTTACAACATGGTTATATTCACCGTGAACAGGTAAGAAGAATTTAGGCTTAGTAAGTCTAAGCATAAGTTTTTGTTCCTCTTGTGCCGCGTGTCCTGATACATGTATATCTGTATAATTTTGATATGCTATACTTGCTCCTGCTTTTTGGATCTGGTTAATGATCTCAGATACACTTCCTTCATTTCCAGGGATCGCTTTAGCAGAAAGTACAACAATATCTTCCGGCTTGATCTTTATATGTCTGTGTTCATGTATAGACATTCTAAATAATGCACTCATAGGCTCTCCTTGAGAACCTGTAGTAATTATAAGCACCTCTTTATCAAGATATTTGTTTACTTCATGAGCATCGATAAATTTATCTTTTGGAAACTTTAAGTATCCAAGACTTAGAGCGATATCTAAGTTTTTCTCCATACTTCTACCAATTACACAGATTTTTCTGTTATGCTTTAGTCCATATTCTATAGCTTGTGCAACTCTGTGCATATTTGAAGAGAATGTAGACATAATAACTCTACCTTTTGCAGCAGCAAATATTCTGTCAAATGTTGGCCCAACAGTCTTTTCAGTTTTAGTAAATCCAGGAGAATGAGAGTTTGTAGAATCACTTAATAAAGCTAATACACCCTTTTCACCATAGTATGCAAGTCTATGAAGATCTGTTGGATAACTATCAACTGGAGTATGATCTATTTTAAAGTCACCCGTATGGATAATAGTACCTGCTTCTGTTGTAATAGCAAGTGCAGAACTATCTATAACTGAGTGAGTGATATGCATCCACTCTACTTCAAATTCACCAACTCTTATAGGCTTTCTTTTTTGAACTGCTCTAAAATAACTTCTATGTTGTTTCATCTTATGTTCATCAAATTTAGAACCGATCATCTCTAAAGGAAGTGCCGTACCATATACAGGTACTTGAAGTTCTTTAAAGATATAAGGCATAGCTCCAATATGATCTTCATGGGCATGTGTAATAACAATTGCTGAGATCTTGTTTCTTATTTGTCTTATATATGTAAAATCTGGGATAAGTATATCAACACCATGCATTGACTCATCAGGGAAACTCATACCAACATCAACGATAATTGCACTTTTATCAGTTTCAACTACCATCATATTTCCACCAATCTCACCAAGACCGCCTAATGGTGTAATCCTTACACTCTCAGTTGATTTTAGATTTAGTTTATTATGTGGATTTAATCTATCTTTTTGAATCTTGTCATTTATCTCAAATGATTTTTTCAGATCGTTAGTCCATCCATTTCCAGAGGTTGGTGGTTTTCTCTTTTGAGGTACTGTTTTACCTCTATTTTGAGTATTTTTATTAGACTTTGTATTTTGGTCTGTTGTTTGTTCAGAAGTTTGTTCACTCTGAACAGAGTTATTTTCAGCTTGTGGAGTAGCTGTTGTTTCCTTTGTTATCTCTTCCATTTGTTACCTTTGTATAAATCTGGCTATACAAGGAAGTTTCAACTTCATGAGGTCGTAGAGTTTGCAAAATATTTAACTCATCAAATATATTTTCCAGCATATTTTTATCATAAGCTGACGATAAATTTTTAATTAGTTTCTTTCTAGGGCTTATAAAGCAGCACTTTAGAAATTTCTTGAATCCATCTTCAAGTTTTTTCTGCATATCTTTTTTGATATATATAACTGCAGAATCAACCTTTGGAGGAGGATCGAAACTTTCAGGAGGCACTACCACTATTGTAGAAGCAGCCTTTGAAACTAATTGTGTCATAACACCCAACGAAGAAAACTCTTTTTCTTTCGGGGATGCTGTAAATTTATCAGCAACTTCTTTTTGTATCATAACAATGATATTCTCACAATTATCATCATCTAATGCTTTTAGAATTATATTTGTTGCTATATAGTACGGTAAGTTTGCTATCAAGTCATATTTACCGTCGAAAAGTGTAGAACCCTCTTCCCATTTTACTAGAACATCACCAAGGATAATCTGTAATTTTTGAGAATCTATCTCGTTCTTGAACTTCTCTTGCAAAATAGAGTATAAATCTCTATCTACCTCGTAGGCTGTCACTTCCTTGCACTTGACAAGTTTATTTGTCAAATCACCTAAGCCAGGCCCTATCTCAACGATATGATTATCATTAGAGGGCATCGATTGGATGATTTTATTTAGTACCGATTCATCTTTTAAGAAATTTTGTCCAAATTTCTTCTTTGCTTTAACTTTTACCATTATTGGCATAAGTCTATCTAATTTTAACTTACAATTAGGTAATATTTCAAAAAGAATGATAGGAATATAGATGAGTTATTTTGCAAAAAGAATTATTCCATGTTTAGATGTTGACAATGGTCGAGTCGTAAAAGGTGTAAACTTTGTTGGTCTTAAAGATGCAGGTGATCCTGTAGAAGTAGCAAAAAGATACAACAAAGAGGGTGCTGATGAGATCACTTTTTTAGATATTGGTGCAAGTCATGAAGGTAGAGATACAATTGTCGATGTAGTAAAGAAAGTTGCTCAAGAGGTGTTTATCCCTTTAACTGTTGGTGGTGGTATCAGAAAACTTGATGATATTTACAATCTACTAAATGTAGGATGCGATAAAGTAAGTATAAACTCAAGTGCAGTTACAAATCCTGACTTTATAAATGAAGCTTCTAAAAGATTTGGAAGCCAATGTATAGTTGTAGCTATTGATGTGAAAAAGGTAGAAGACGGTACTTATCATGTTTTTGTAAAAGGTGGTAGAGAAGACACTGGTCTAGATGCTGTAGAGTGGGCAAAAGAGGTTTATAAAAGAGGAGCGGGTGAGATTCTGCTTACATCTATGGATGCTGATGGTACTAAAGCCGGTTTCGAGACTAATATAACTTCCCAGATAAGTAAAGTAGTAGATATACCTGTTATAGCTTCTGGAGGAGCTGGGACTATGGATCATATAAAAGAAGCTTTTGAGTGTGGTGCTGAAGCTGCACTTGCAGCATCTATATTTCACTTTAAAGAGATTGATATAATGGATCTAAAAAGATATCTTTCAAAAAACAACATACCAGTGAGACTATAAATATAATGAGTAGTGAACTAAACGCAAAAAGATTTGATGCTCTAGCACAACAGTGGGACTCTAAACCTGCCCGTGTAGAAGGGGCTATGACTTTTGTTGATAAGATATTAGATCATATAGATACAGATATAAAGAACTTTAATATACTTGATTATGGAAGTGGAAGTGGACTTGTTTCATTTGGTTTTGCCAATAAAGCCTGTAAAATAACAGGTCTAGATAATTCTGAAGAGATGATCAAGGTATATAATGATAAAGCTTTTGCTATTGGTCTTGATAATATCATATCAAGAAAACATGATATAAATAATGAAGATTTAGAAGAAAATATTTATGATATTGTAGTAACAAATATGACTATGCATCATATAAATGATATTGAAATGTTTGTTAAAAAACTTTCATCATCATTAAAAAAAGATGGACAGCTGTATATAGCTGACCTAATAAGTGAAGATGGTACATTTCATAGTGACAATATAGGTGTGGAACATTTTGGTTTTGATATGGAAACTGTAAAAACAACTTTTATAGAATCAGGACTTAATGATGTATCAGTAGAAATACTGCATACGATAGATAAACCACATAAGAGTTTTGATATCTTTATTGCTAAAGGGGTTAAATAGATGATCGTATGTGCCGGTAATAATGAAACTTTCCCTTTTGCACTTCCTATTGGTGTAGGACTAGTAGACAGTGCAATTAATCTGACAAGAGCTTGTTTATTTGATAAACCTGAATATATTATATTTGTAGGGAGTGCGGGAAGCTATGGAGATAAGAAGATATTTGATATTATTGAAAGTTCAAATGCTTCAAATATTGAATTGTCTTTTTTCAATGATGACTCTTACACACCAATTGACAATGTAGTAAAAACAGAAAAAGCAAACCTTGAAAGTGATACGATAGTTAACTCATCAAACTATATCTCAACTAACAAAAAACTTACTAAAGAGTTTTTACAGTATGGGATAGGGATTGAAAATATGGAATTTTTTTCTGTAGTAAAAGTAGCTAAAGAGTTTGATATAGATGTAAAAGGGATCTTTATAGTCACTAACTATACTGATAAAAATGCACATCAAGATTTTATATCAAATCATCAAGAAGCTAAAGATAAACTAGTACAATACCTTTTAAATAAGGGAATTATAAAGTGATGTTCCACATGGAACACCGTAAAGATGAAGTAAACTGCTTTACTTCATTAGGTGTGGAAGATGGAGATGTGTTTGCTTTAGCGAACCAACGAAAGCAGAACAATAATTTTATAAGGAGTTAATATCAAAACAATATATGACTATACACTTGAGGAGTTAAAAAACTCTATCAAACCATCTTTTAGAGCAAAGCAGATCTATAACTGGATATATAAAAAATATGTAACATCTTATGAAGAGATGAAGAACATACCAAAAGATCTTAAAGCAGAACTATCACAAAACTATCCAATTGATATTGCCAAAATAATAAGCGTGGAAGAAAGTTCTGATGGAACTAAAAAATATCTTTTTCAATTCAAAGATGGACATACAGCAGAAGCTGTACTTCTTCTAATGAAAGATAAGCAAAAAGATGAAGAGGGCAATATTACAAAAAGTGAGCAGTATACATTTTGTATCTCTTCTCAAGTTGGATGTAAAGTAGGGTGTAGTTTTTGCCTTACTGCAAAAGGTGGTTTTGTAAGAGATCTAACTGCAGGTGAGATTGCTATACAGGTTATGTATCTAAAAAAAGAAAACAACATACCTGAGAATAAAGCTGTAAATATTGTATATATGGGAATGGGTGAACCTCTTGACAATTATGACAATCTTGTAAAGTCTATAAAAATAATCTCAGAACTAGACGGTTTAGCAATAAGTACAAGAAGACAAACTATCTCTACTAGTGGAATAAGTTCAAAAATAGAGAAACTAGGGCGTGAAAATTTAGGAGTACAACTTGCTATATCTTTACATGCAGTTGATGATGGGCTAAGAAGTGAACTTATACCTATGAATAAAGCATATAACATACAGTCTATTATAGATGCTGTTAAAAACTTCCCTATTGATGCAAGAAAGAAAGTTATGTTTGAGTATCTTGTGATAAAAGATAAGAATGATGATATAAAAAGTGCGGATAAACTAATCAAGCTTTTAAGTGGTATAAATGCGAAAGTAAATCTTATCTATTTTAATCCATTTGAAGGAAGTGATTATGGAAGACCTAGTAAAAATAGTATGATAAAATTCCAAGAGTATCTATTAAGTAAAGGTCTATTGTGTACAATTAGAGAATCTAAAGGTATAGATATAAGCGCTGCATGCGGTCAATTAAAAGAAAAAAATAAAAAAGAATAAAGGAATTAGAAATGGGAACTTTAGAAATTATAATGCTGGTTTTTTTGGCAATTGTAGTAATTGGTGGAATGGTAGGATTTTTTATATACAATTTTAAAAAAGAAGAGTAATAAAGATTTAGATATAATACAATAATTTTAAATAATAGGAAAATATAGATGTGTGGAATAGTTGGATACATAGGTAAACAAAATACAAGTAATATACTTATTGATGGACTAAAGGAGCTGGAATATAGAGGCTACGACAGTGCAGGTATAGCAATACTTCAAAATAATAACATTGATGTATACAAAGCTGTAGGTAAAATAAAAAACCTTGAAGAGAAAGTCAAACAATCTTCGCTAAAGTCAAACAACTCTCAAGAAGACCTTAGAATTGGTATAGGTCACACCAGATGGGCAACACATGGTAAACCTACAGAACTAAATGCACACCCACATCTTGGAGAATACTCTTATGTAGTACATAACGGTATCATCGAAAACTATAAAGAGTTAAAAGATGAGCTGATAGAAATTGGTCATACATTTGTATCACAAACTGATACGGAAGTTATAGTACATCTATTTGAATACTACTTTAATAAGTCAAATAATTCAGATGAAGCTTTTTCTAAAACTATATCAAGACTTCAAGGTGCATACTCAATACTTCTTATTACAAAGTCTGAACCAAATAAAATATACTTTATGAAACACGGCTCACCAATGGCAATAGCAAAAAATGATCAAGATGAGATATTTTTTGCATCATCAGATGCACCGCTTATAGGATATGCAAATGATGTGGTATATCTAGAAGACGGAGTTAGCGGTGTAGCAACAGATAACTCACTGAACTTTAATCAAGAGGTAAACTGGACTACTCTTCCTACTTCAAAGCAATTTGCTCAAAAAGATGGATATAGATTCTTTATGGAAAAAGAGATCTATGAACAAAGTGATGTAGTAACAGACTCTATGCTTGGTAGAATTACTGATAACGGTATAGTATTTGATGAAATGGAAAAAGATCTTCTTGATGGAATAAAAGAGATCAAGATTTGTGCCTGCGGTACGAGCTATCATGCAGGATTAACAGCGAGTTATTTGTTTGAAAGAATATCAAAGATCAAATGTTCTATTGAGATAGCCAGTGAATTTAGATATAAAGAACCATTACTTTCAAACGATACTTTATTTATAGTTGTTAGTCAAAGTGGTGAAACAGCAGATACACTTGAAGCATTGAAAATGGCAAAAAGTGCCGGACTAAAATCTATTGCTGTTTGTAATGTAGATAATTCTTCTATGACAAGACTTGCAGATGCTACAATACTAACAAGAGCAGGTATAGAAAAAGGTGTAGCATCTACAAAAGCATTCTCAACACAAACTGTAGTACTATGGATGATGAGCCTTTACTTTGCTCAAAACAACAAAACAATAGATAATACTACCTTACAAACTGAACTAAAAGCATTAAGAGAAGTTCCTAACTCATTAAAAGTTTTTGATAAGATACATGAAAAATGTAAAAGATTATCAAAAAGATATCTACATGGGCACGGTTTCTTTTTTATAGGACGAGATGTTTTCTTCCCATTAGCTTTAGAAGGTGCACTTAAACTAAAAGAGATAAGCTACCTTCACGCTGAAGGATATCCTGCAGGTGAGATGAAACACGGACCTATAGCTCTGGCAGACCCTGAGTTGTTCACCATAGCACTTATGCCTCAACACCTTCACTATGACAAGATCAAATCTAATGTAGAAGAACTAAGTGCAAGAGACAGTACTATTTGTGCAATAAGTCCCTTAGAATTTGAACTCTCTGATGACTTTGTAAAAACAAATGAAGCTGATCACTATATGCTTGAATTTTTCGAAATGCTTATTGTTGTTCAACTTCTTTCAATGGAGATAAGTATCAGACTTGGAAATGATGTGGATATGCCTAGAAACTTGGCAAAAAGTGTAACGGTGGAGTAAAAATGATTTTAATGATAGATAACTATGATAGCTTTACTTACAATATTGTTCAATATTGTTTAGAATTAAATGCTGATCTAAAAGTAATAAGAAACGATGAGATGGATATTAATCAGATAAAAGAATTGAATCCTGAAAAAATTATAATATCTCCAGGTCCTGCTACTCCAGATGATGCCGGAGTTTGCCTTGATGTGATAAAAGAGTTTTCAAACACTACTCCTATATTAGGTATATGTCTAGGACATCAAAGTATCGCACAGGTATTTGGCGGTCAAGTGATAAGAGCACCAAAGATGATGCACGGTAAAACATCACAAATTCAAGTACTGTGTGAAGATCAATTATTTAATGGTCTACCTAAAAAAATGACTCAAACTAGATATCACTCTTTAACAGTAAATAAAGAAAATGTCCCTGACAATATCATAATTACATCTAAAAGTCTTGATGATGAAGAGATCATGTCATTAAAAATAAAAGATAAAGATATTTACGGGGTACAGTTTCATCCGGAATCTGTAATGAGTGAATATGGACACGAGATAATAAACAACTTTTTAAAGTTATGATACTAAATAGATACAATCTAACTTTTTTAGGATTGCTCTTTATACACATCGTGCTTTTGTTATTTATAATAGATGACTTTAGTATATCATATAAAGAGGCACAAATATATTTTACAGATATCTCTTCACTTTCATTTGCGGAACTATTTTCAAATAGTATAATTTTAACTTTCCTGACAAATTTATCCACATCAATTTTAGGACAAAATGATATAGCATTAAGGGTGCCTTTTATGCTCTTTTATATTGGAAGTTCGATCCTATTATACCTACTTACTGATGACTACTTTAAATCTAAATGGGATAGAGTTATATCAATAGCTATATTTATGATGCTTCCTGGAGTTAATAGTGCTGCTTTATTAGTAAGTGAATCTATAGTTGTTGTATTTTTTACATTATTTTATCTATACTTATATAAGTTAAGAGAAAAAGAACATTACTATTTACTTGTTTTATTTCTTTTTATAGATAACTCATTTGCTATATTGTTTTTAGCATTATTCTTTTACTCATTAAAGAAAAAAGACAATATGCTTTTGTTTACATCACTTTTGCTTTTTGGACTATCCATGAGTATATATGGCTTTGAAATAGGAGGTAAACCAAAAGGCTATTTCCTAGATACAATTGCCGTGTATGCAACAATATTTTCACCACTTCTGTTTTTATATTTTTTTTACAGTTTATACAGAATAGGTCTAAAGTGGGAAAAAGATCTATATTGGTACATAGCTATGACTGCATTGTTTTTATCACTTCTTTTCTCATTAAGACAAAAAATTGATATAGAGGATTTTGCACCATTTGTTGTTATAGCTATACCGATTATGGTCAAACTTTTTATGCACAGTATTCGTGTAAGACTTAAAGAGTTTAGACAAAAGCATTATGCAGTGGCAACGATAGTATTAAGTATATTATTAATAAATTTTACAATATTTATATTTAATAAATATCTATTCTTATTTCTAGAAAATCCCTCAAAACATTTTGCCTATAAATATTATGTAGCAAAAGAGTTAGCATATAAATTAAAAGAAAACAATATAAATGATATCATAGTCTCTGATCATAAAATGAAAAAAAGACTGAAGTTTTATAATATAAATACAACTAATAGTCAATACTTATTAACAACAAATTTAAAAATTAACGGCAAGCAGTTAGATATAACTTATAAAGAGAAAATAGTAAAAAGTTACAAAGTTAAAAAACAATAGAGCATATAAAGGAAATATTGTTACTAAAATAAACAAAGTATTAATTATATTAAATATAAGTGTTACATTTTGGAAAATATTTATTATTGAAAAGTTAAAATTAGTAGATTAAAATTCTAACAAGGAGCAAGTATGGCACAAAAAGCGATACGAGAATATGATGCAAAGTCGATTCTGGCTAAGCACTGGAATAAGTACTTCCCAGATTTCACTTATGCATATGAAACTGTAATGGTTCAAAACGGTAGTGAATTAAATGAAGCTGCAAAAGAAAAACAATGGTTAAATGAAAAAACATTAGTTGCAAAACCTGATATGTTATTTGGTAAAAGAGGTAAGAATGGTCTAGTATTATTTAAAGACTCTAAGCCAGGTGATGTTAAGTTAGCTAAAGCTGCATCTTGGATTGATGAGCAATCTAGCGGTGATAAAGAAGTTTACTTCTCATTTGACGGTGACACACCAACAGGTGAGCCATCTGTAGATAAACTTTCTCACTTTGTTGTTGAGCCGTTTACTCCACATGAGCAAGAGGAAGAGTACTATGTATCTGCAACTTGTGTAGGTGATGATGATGTTATCTATATGTCTGCTGAAGGTGGTATGGAAGTTGAAGAAGGTTGGGACGAGAAAGTTACTGAAGTAGCATTCCCTATTACTGCAACTGAAGATGAAATTGCAGAAGCTATTAGAGCTAATGTACCTGCTGATGTAGCTGATAAAGATAAAGCACAATTTGCTGAGTTCTGTATCGGTTTCTTTAGAGCATACAGAGAGTTAAACTTCGCATACTTAGAGATCAACCCATTTGTAATGCAAGGTAACAAAATTGAGCTACTAGATATGGTTGCTAAATTAGATGATACTGCTGGATTTATGATGGTAGATGAGTGGGGTGATGTTGAATACCCAACTGCATTTGGTATGGAAGCTAAATCTCCAGAAGTTGAAGCTATTGAAGAAGCTGATGCTAAAACAGGAGCTTCACTTAAACTTACATTACTTAAGCCGGAAGCTAGAATCTGGACAATGGTAGCAGGTGGTGGAGCATCAGTTGTTTACGCTGATACTATTGCTGATATGGCTGGTATTGATGATCTTGCTAACTACGGTGAGTACTCTGGTGGTCCAACTACTGGTGAGACAAAATTCTATGCTGAGACTTTACTTGACTTAATGACAAGAGAAAAAGATCCAGAAGGTAGAGGAAAGATCATGATCATCGGTGGAGCTATCGCTAACTTTACAGATGTTGCAAAAACTTTCACAGGTATTATTCAAGCATTTGAAGAGTACCAAGATAAGATGAAAGAAGTTGGTATCAAGATCTATGTAAGAAGAGGTGGACCAAACTATGAAAAAGGTCTAAAAGATATTAAAGAAGCTGCTGATAGAATGGGTCTTTACATTGAAGTATACGGACCAGAAACGCATGTTACAGACATCGTTAGAATGGCACTAGAGAAGTAAGGGGAAAAAATGGCACAATTATTTACTAGAGATACACAAGCAATTTTTTGGAATAACAACAAAACTGCTATCCAAAGAATGCTAGATTACGATTACACAATTAAAAGAGATAAGCCTTCAGTTGCTGCAATCGTTGCTCCAACAGCATCTGGAAAATTCGAGAAATTCTTCTACGGACCAGATGAAGTTATGATCCCAACTTTTAAAACTACTGCAGATGCAAAAGCTGCTCAGCCTCAAGCTGATGTACTTTTAAACTTTGCATCTTTTAGAACTGCATATGATGTAACTATGGAAGCTTTAGAGATCGGTGGATTCACATCTATCATGATCACTGCTGAAGGTATCCCAGAGAGACTAGCAAGAGGTATGAACCAAACTGCAAGAGAGAAAAATGTAACTGTTATTGGACCTGCTACTGTTGGTGGTATTGCTCCTGGTGCATTTAAGATTGCAAATGTTGGTGGTACTATTGAAAATATCGTTAACTCTAAGCTTCATAGAGCTGGTTCATGTGGACTAGTTACTAGATCAGGTGGATTATTCAATGAGCTTTCTAACATCATCTCTATCAATGCTGACGGTATTGCTGAGGGTGTTGCTATTGGTGGAGATAGATTCGTTGGATCTGTATTTATTGATAACTTATTAAGAATGCAAGACAACCCAGAAGTTAAGTATATGTTACTACTTGGTGAAGTTGGTGGTACTGAAGAGTATAAAGTTATCGAAGCTATCAAAGATGGTAGAATTACTAAGCCGGTTATCGCTTGGTGTATCGGAACTATTGCTAAGTACTATGATTCAGGTGTTCAATTCGGTCACGCAGGTGCATCTGCAAATGCTGAAGCTGAAACTGCTGAGTCTAAGAACAAAGCAATGGCTGAAGCTGGTATCCATGTACCTGCTACATTCAATGACTTACCAAACAAGATCAAAGAAGTTTACGAGTCGTTAAACCTTGATCCAATTGCTGAGCCAGATATGCAAACTTGTCCAAAAGTAAGAAGATCTAAAGAGTTTATCTGTACTATCTCTGATGATAGAGGTGATGAGGCTACTTACGCTGGATTCCCAATATCTTCAGTTGCTACTCCTGATACTGGTAAAGGTATCGGTGATGTTGTATCATTATTATGGTTCAAGAAACAATATCCAAAATGGGCTACTGATTTCATCGAAACTGTAATGAAAACTGTTGCTGATCACGGTCCTGCTGTTTCAGGTGCACACAATGCAAAAGTAACTGCAAGAGCTGGTAAATCTGTTGTTGAGTCACTAGTAACTGGTCTATTAACTATTGGACCAAGATTTGGTGGAGCAATTGACGGAGCTGCAGAGCACTTCAAATATGCTGATGACAATGGTCTATCTCCAAAAGAGTTCTTAGGTCATATGAAGAAGCAAGGTATACCAATTCCAGGTATCGGACATAGAATTAAGTCACTTAAAAACCCTGACTTAAGAGTAAAAGGTCTTATGGATTATGCTGCTGAGCATTTCCCTGCAACACCATTACTTGACTATGCAAGAACTGTAGAAGCATTAACTACATCTAAGAAAGAGAACCTTATCTTAAATGTTGATGGTACTATCGGTATTCTTATGGTAGATATGTGGAGAGCATTAGGTTACTCTGAAGAAGAGATCAATGAGTTTATCGAGTCTGGTACACTTAACGCATTCTTCATCGTAGGTAGATCTATCGGATTTATCGGTCATATCCTTGATGAGAAAAGACTTGCTATGCCTATGTATAGACATCCAATGGATGACATCTTATATGATGTACAAGTTGCTGAAGAGATCTAATAAAAAGATACTCTTTAGAAAAACTAGCCGTTCCTTTTTAGGAGCGGCTTTTTTTATGTTATAATTGATCTTATGAAAAGATTACCCCAAGAGTACTCATTACATAAGGCATTCACATTGCTAGAACTTCTGTTCATAATTGTAATTATCTCAATAATTGCATCTCAAATAACTATCAAACCACAAAACACTAACTTAGACTTAGCAGTAAAACAACTAAAACTTTATATAAACTATACCCGCTATATAGCACATATAGATAATAAATATAGTATAGATGACCCCGAATGGAAAAAGAAACTATGGACTTTAAAGTTTCAAAGGTGTTCCTCTACAACAGGTGGATTGTACTTTGTAGTATATTCAGATACCAGTGGTGGTACTGCACACTTTAAAAAGCAGGAGTGTTTAAAAGATCCACTATCTAACAAATATCTATATTCTAACTATGACTGTAAAGTTAGTAATGATGAAAGTAGATATATACTTCTTACAAAAGAGTACGGTATAGAAAAAGTTGAAGTTAGCTGTAACACTACAAGTGCCATAGGGCAGATTAGTTTTGGATATGACGGGCGTGTTTATTCAAAATTAGGCAATAATCCAGTTGAGATAAATAATAGATGTGATATAAAGATATATGATAAAGAGAATAGATCAAGAACTATATCTATAGAGCCAAAAACTGGTTATATATTAGATAGTTAAGTGATGAAGTACCGATAAAGACTTTATCGGTACTTGAGTATTATTTTTTAAATACTCTTTTGTAGATAGCATCTACATTTTTAGTGTAGTATTCATAATTGAAGCACTCTCTGATTTGTTTTTCAGAAAGTTTTGATCTTAACTCTTTGTCAGCTAATAAGTGACCTAAGTATAAAGACTCACCTTTTTTATTTGTAGTAGCTTTACCTTTTTGGATCTCACCCCAAACTTTCATAGCATTTCTTTGTACGATCCTATAAGCATCTTCTCTACTTACACCAGCTTTAGGAAGCTCTAGAAGTACTCTTTGAGAGAATACAAGTCCACCAGTAAGGTTAAGGTTTTTCATCATGTTCTCAGGCATTACTGTAAGGTTTGCAATAACATTATTCATTCTGTGAAGCATAAAGTTAGTTGTGATAAATGCATCAGGAAGCCAAAATCTTTCACTTGAAGAGTGTGAGATATCTCTTTCATGCCATAGTGCTACATTTTCCATAGCTGGAACTGCGTGAGCTCTAATTGATCTAGCTAGTCCTGTGATATTCTCAGTAAGAATAGGATTTCTTTTATGAGGCATAGCAGAAGATCCTTTTTGACCTTTTGCAAAATACTCTTCAGCTTCATATACTTCTGTTCTTTGTAAGTGTCTAACTTGAACAGCAAATTTTTCAATAGTTGAAGCCATAGTTGCTAGTGCTGTAGCAAGTCTAGCGTATCTGTCTCTATGTACTACTTGATTTGAACATGGCTCAGGTTTAAGTCCAAGTTCTTTCATAGCATACTCTTCAAGCTCTAAAGGTGCGTGAGCAAAATTACCCATAGCACCAGATATTTGACCTACAGAGATAACTTTAAGTGTCTCTTTTAAGTTCTTAAGGTGTCTTTTCATCTCATCATACCAAACAGCAAGTGTAAGACCAAAAGTGATAGGCTCACCATGAATTCCGTGGCTTCTTCCTACCATTAAAGTATACTTATGCTCTTTTGCTCTTTTTTTGATAGATTTCATTAACATCTTAACATCTTTAATGATTATTTTTAATGAATCTCTCATTTGTATAGCTACACCAGTATCAACTGCATCTGAAGATGTCATACCATAGTGGAACCATCTTGACTCATCACCAAGAGACTCACTTACACTTGTATTAAATGCAATTAAGTCATGCTTTGTAACAGCTTCTATCTCTTCAATTCTCTCAACTGAAAATGTTGCATTCTTTACAATCTTCTTACAATCTTCATCAGGAATCAATCCTAATTTATTCCAAGCTTTTACAGCTGCTTTTTCAACTTCTAGCCATGCTGCATATCTTGCATGTTGAGTCCAGTTTTTTGTCATCTCTGGTCTTGCGTATCTTTCTACCATTTAATTCTCCTAAATATTTTACTATGTAAAACTATACACACTATAATGCGTATAGTTTTACATAGTTTGTTTAATATCTCAACTGATATGTTATATCACCAGCACCTACACCAAGGGCTATACCACTATCGATAGTCTTAATTACACTATTATCTTTTATAACTTCAATTTTACCTTTTGTTGTAACTACTTTATCTGCAAGTGTTATATTATAATACGAAAATAAATTCACAAAATCAATATTTTGAGGTTCTTCATTTACAGACCAAACAGGAAGTATAATAAGTTCATCACAGCCAAAGAAACAAGCCCTGAAAGCTTCTAAATTGTCAATCGTTCTAGAGTATTTATGAGGCTGCCAAATAACCGTAGTCTTTTTTATATCAGTAAATTTTTTATAAATATTTACAGATTTAATAGTCGCTTTAATTTCTGTTGGATGATGTGCATAATCATCTATAACAACAAAGTTTTTATCACTCATATTTTTTTGTATAATATCAAATCTTTTTTTGATACCTTTGTATTTTGAAAGATTATTTTTTATATCTACTAGTTTCATAGACTGCTTTGCAGCAAGTATTGCACAAGAGGTATTTAGTGCAATATGTTCACCAAATCCCCATACCTCAAAGCTACCAAAATCTTTTAATTCAAATCTTGTGTAAGGTTCACCATCTTTTAAAAAATACTCAATATTTGATATATCTTTACTTGGATACAATTTTATAGCAAACTTATCATATGTAGAGAGAAATTTATCTTCAGCATTTATCACTCTAAGTTTTGCAATATCCAAAAACTCTTTATATGCACCATAAAATTTTCTTTCATCATAATCATAATACTCCATATGTTCAGGTTCAGTATTTAAAACTATAGAGCAATATGGGTGTGACAATACAAAACTACCGTCACTCTCATCTGCTTCAAAAGCCAAAGTGTCATTTATATATCTAAAATTAGAGTCAAATTCTTTACTTATAGCTCCAATAAGAGCC
>JAYEKV010000171.1:32336-35123 GCA_034716855.1 Campylobacterota bacterium
AACTATAGAGCAATATGGGTGTGACAATACAAAACTACCGTCACTCTCATCTGCTTCAAAAGCCAAAGTGTCATTTATATATCTAAAATTAGAGTCAAATTCTTTACTTATAGCTCCAATAAGAGCCGAACTATTTAATATAGAGCTTAATATAGCCGTAGTAGTACTTTTACCGTGTGCTGCACAAGTACAGTAATTTTGTGTTTTTTGAAGTATAACACTAAGAGCCTCTTTTCTAGGCAGAAGAAGTAGTTCCTGCTCTTTAGCTTCTTCAACTTCACAATTGTCATTTTGAACTGCTGCACTATATATAACTAAATCTTGACCTTTTACATTAACTTTACTTTGAGGAATATTTACTTCAATACCCTCAGCTTTTAATTGCTTAGTTACAGGTGTCGATTTTATATCAGAACCACTAACTTCATGACCGCTGTGTCTCATAAATCTAGCCAAGGCAGAAAGACCAATACCCCCAATACCAATAAAATGCACTTTCATAACTAGCTCAATAGATGCTTTAAATTATTGTATTGTTCTTCTAAAAGTTTAGAATTCTGAACAAGGTATTCTTTTGTATCAAATTGAAAATTCATAATAAAGTATCCATAGGCATCATCACTACTAGGCTGTTCATGTATAACTTTCTCTTCATAAAAACTATCCATATCAAGCTCTTTTGCACAAGCTATAAGATGTACATTTAAAGACTCTACTAGTTTTTCATCATCTATTATCTGTGTAAGGATAAAAAACAGCTCAGAAGCACCTTTGAAGTTTAAAACACTCCATTTCTCAATAGCATGTTCATAAAAGCTTCTTATAAAATAGATATCATCATTTTCTAAAGTAAGTTTTGTATCATCTTTCAATCTCTCTTCAATCTTGTCAAATGATACTTTTAAGATCTCTTCATATACCCTGTGAACTCTTTGCTCATCAAGATTTAAAACAAGAAGCGTATCAAGTACTTCATAAAGTCCTGATATACTTTTTGATTCCATAACTTCCTTCTCTCTATGGTCTAAATAACCTAAAAACTCAGGATTTGTTCTAGCTTCATTTAATTCTACTTGATCCATCTTTATTGTCCTTTATATTCAGTAATGAATGTTTTTAATCTACTTAATACTTCTTTTGTTTTTGCGGGATTTTCAACAAGGGCTATTCTAACATAACCCTCTCCTATACCGTTTCTACCAAGGAAACTTCCAGGAAGAACTTTGATATTCATCTTCTCATAAAGCTCTTGAGTGAATTTTAACTCATCTTCAACCTCAAGCCAGATGTAGAATGTAGCATCTGGTATCTGTATATCTAAAATCTCTTTTGCAATCCCAAAATTCTCTTTATAAATAGCTCTAAAAGCTTCCACATGAGACTCTTCACTCCAAGCAGTAGCTGCTGTTTTTTGTAGAGGTAACGGCGAAGCACAGCCTACATAAGTTCTATATTTCATATATGATTTTAAGATATCTGCATCTCCGGCGATAAATCCACTTCTAAGACCTGGTGCTGAGCTTCTTTTAGATATAGAGTTAAGAACCAAACAATTTTTAAAACTATCATTTCCAATCTCTTTACAAGCTTCTAAAAGTGATACAGGCTTCTTAGCCTCATCAAAATAAAGCTCACTGTAGCACTCATCATTTATAAGTATAAAATCAAACTCTAAAGCCTTATTAATCCACCAAGCCAACTTCTCTTTAGAGATAACTGCACTTGTTGGATTGTTTGGATAATTTAGTATAACTAGATCACATTTTTTTAGATCATCATCTTCCAAGTAAGCAATATAATTATTCTCTTTAGTTAGATCCAGATGTATCATTTCCGCATGACTAGCTATAGCTGCACCCTCATATATCTGATAAAATGGATTTGTAAATGCCATCACAGGGTTTTGAAGATCAAACAATGCAAACTGTGGAAAATTAAAAAGTACCTCTCTAGTACCAAAAGTAGGTATGATCTGAGAATTGTCAAGCTCTATACCAAATCTAGTTTTGTTAAACTTAATCATAGCATCTTTAAGATAGCTCTCTCCAGCTGTTTTAGGGTACTTGTTTAAAAGAGCAGAACTGTTTTTTAGTTCATCTTGGATAAATTGTGGAGTTTCAAACTGTGGCTCACCTATAGTTAAACTGCTAGGCTCATAAGTTTCATTTGGCTTAATGCCGTCAAGTAATTTTGTTAGTTTTTCAAAAGGGTATGTTTCAAATTTCATTGTAAAATCTTACCTTGCTATTATATATTCGCGATTATAGCGTATGTTTGATAAAGGTTATATTTTGTATAACAAAAATGTAATTTTACATTTGATGAAACTGTTTTAAAAAACTTTTTCTTTTTTGATAAAATCTTCTATGATCTTTATGGATAAGATGCCGCTTTTTCTCTTTAAAAGCTGGTACTATATATCCCCAGTCAGAGTTTCTGGCAAACAATACAACAAAATCTATCTTACTGTCTTTCCATTTGTTTTTGATAACAAAGTCTTCCTCATTGCTATCAAAAGTCTTCACTTGTATCCTATAAAAACTAGGTCCATCTGATATAAGTATATCGGTTTTGTGAGCATTGTCTATCACAGGCAAAAAAACCTGCCAACCATCACACATAAACCAACTTACAAGTATACTCTCAAAAGACATATTTTTTAAAGTATGGAAAGTACCCGGTTTGTTTTTTGTGTGTCTTATTGGCATGTGTGTTCCTTATAAAAATTTATTTTATCTCATCTTTTACTAGCTGTTTTAATTTATCAGTTAAAATATTATCTTGCTC
>JAYEKV010000172.1:0-14949 GCA_034716855.1 Campylobacterota bacterium
ATATATAAGTCCAAATGAATTTGAAAAAAGATACAATGAAAGTGTTAAAAAATTCAGGTATTAACTGAATTATTTAATGTCTATGATATTGGGGTCATTCCAAAAAGCTATTAAGTTGAAATAGGAGAAGTGAAATCATGAATAAAAAAGAGATACTTAAAAAACGATTTGATAAATTAGAAAAGCATTATATCGCAATAAAAGAGTATAAAATTTTAATAGATGATTTGCTAAAAGAGAGTGATATTTATGACCAATTTATTTTTAACACTTTGAAACCTGAAAAAAGAGCTATCTTAGATGCTTATCTTAAAAGATTCGCTTCAATTCAAGACTTCTTAGGGGCAAAAATATTTTCACTTCTTTTAGAAATAGCTGGGATAAATAATACTAAAATGAGTGAAGTATTATCAAATATAGAAAAAGAGAATATTATAGATAGTCTTGAAAATTGGATAGAGCTAAGAGAAGTTAGAAATGAACTTGAACATGATTATCCAGAAGAATTAGAAGAAGCCTTAAATGATTTAAAATATTGTATAGATAGTTTTGAACAACTTGAAAGCTACTATCTAAATTCATTAAATTTCTTTAAAAAGTATAACTCATGAGACTCTCAAAAAGAATAATAAGCATATTGCAAGATAATATAAAAAAAAGTTTTGGTAATGTTAATATATATTTGTTTGGTAGTAGAACAGATGATAGTAAAAAAGGTGGAGATATAGACCTAGCTATTGATACTAATATATCAAGAGAAGAATTTAGAAAAAAGAAATCTTTACTCTTAGCAATGCTTACACGAATTGATTTTGATTATAAAATAGATATAGTTAACTTTAATACAAGCGATGAGTTACTATCTCAAGAAATAAAAAACAATCATATAAAATTAAACTCATAAGAAGATATATAACTTATTCATATCTTAATATATCCTTAATCTATACACTACCTAAAAAATAAAACCCCTTTATCTATCGTATTCTTTTAAAAAACCATGAAATTTAGCTAAGTGATATTTAAGCTATAAACCTGTACAATCCCAAACTTTAAAAATATTCGGGAGTGTAAAGTGTTTGATGTTTTAACTAATTCATTTAAAAGTGTTGTAGGTAAGATTAGACATAAAGATGATGCTGCAGCTTTAAAAAGAGCTACGGGGGAACTAAAAAAGTCTTTATTAAAATCTGATGTTCACCACAAGACTACAAAAGATCTTGTAGCGAAAGTTGAACTTCTTACTAAACAAAATGGTATCGGTCAAGATTCATTTTTAAATGCACTTAGATCTTCACTTACTGATATATTAACTACTCAGGGTAATCAAGGTTTTGTATATAGTTCAAAATCTCCTCTAACAACTATCCTTATGACAGGACTTCAAGGTAGTGGTAAAACAACTACTACTGGTAAACTTGCAAACTACCTTAAAACTAGAAAGAAAAGAGTTCTAGTAGCAGCAGCCGATCTTCAAAGACTTGCGGCAGTTGAGCAGTTAAAACAAATAGGTGCTCAAATTGAAGTAGATGTATACTTTGATGACAATGAAACAAATCCTATAAAAATAGCACAAGATGCTAAGAAAAAAGCAGAGACTGAACTGTATGATGTACTTTTAGTGGATACAGCTGGTCGTCTTGCAATAGATGATGAGCTTATGGGTCAGCTTGAAGAGGTAAGAGATGCAGTATCTCCTGATGAGATCTTCTATGTGGCTGATTCATTAACAGGTCATGATGCAACTAAAACTGCTACTTCATTTAAAGAGAAGATTGGTATAGATGGTGTAATTTTATCTAAGTATGACGGTGATACTAAAGGTGGAGTTGCTATATCTATTGCCCACCAAGTTCAAGTACCACTTAGATTTATCGGTATCGGTGAGAAGATGCCAGATATTGAGCCGTTTATCCCTGATAGAATCGTTTCAAGACTTATGGGTGCTGGAGATGTTGAAGGTCTTAGTGAAAGAGCAGCAGCTGTAATAGATGAGAAAAAAGCAAAAGAAGTTACTAAAAAGATCAAAAAAGGTGAATTTAACTTTAATGACTTTTTAGAACAACTTGAGATGATGAAAAAGCTTGGTTCTATGAAATCTATTTTAGGGATGATCCCAGGTATGTCAGGTATGGCAAATCAGCTAAAAGATATGGATCTTGAATCTAGCGATGAGATAAAAAGTATCAAAGCACTTATATCTTCTATGACTCCAAAAGAGAAAGAGACACCAAGTATCATAAACCTTTCAAGAAAAAGAAGACTTGCAAAGGGTGCGGGACTTTCTGAAGTTCAGGTAAATAAGATACTAAAACAATTTAAAAATGCTGCAAAGATGGCTAAAAAGATGTCATCTAAGGGTGGTATGAAAGATATGCAAAGAATGATGTCTCAAATGGGACAAGGCGGGATGCCAAACTTACCTAAGTAATAGGTACGATAAGTTAATGAGTTGATAAGTTATTGAACTTATGAACTCATTAACTTGACAAAATAAAAAACAAAACAAAAGGAAAAAAACATGACAGTAATTAGACTTACAAGAATGGGAAGAAACAAGAAGCCATTTTACAGAATCGTTGTAACAGACAGTAGAAAAAGAAGAGATTCAGGTTGGATCGAATCAATTGGATACTACAACCCGGTATCTAACCCAAAAGAATTAAAAATTGATGAAGAGAGACTTAACTACTGGCTAGGTGTTGGTGCTCAACCAAGTGAGAAAGTTAAAAAGCTTACTGCTAAAAAATAATTATCATGGTTAAAGAATTCGTTTCATCATACGCTAAAATGATTGTAAATAATCCTGATCAAATAGAAGTTGAACTGGTTGAACTAGATACAGACTTCTTTGAGGTTCAGGTATCTGCGAACAGTGAAGATGTGGGGAAACTAATCGGAAAAAACGGAAACATGATAAATGCCATAAAAACCATACTAAATGGTTGTAAGGCAAAAGATGGAATCTCTTATAAGGTTCAAGTAAAAGCTGTATAAAAAAGAGTGTTTTTCACTCTTTTTTTGCTTTTAAGTGACTTTATAAAAGTTCTATTCTTTTTATTTATCTAATCTTTTAATCTTACAGGGATAACTATGGATAAAATATATGTAGCAAAAATAGGCAAGGCTGTTGGCTTAAAAGGGCAGCAAAAACTACACATCGACTCAGATTTTCCAGAACAGTTCAAAAAAGGAACTATTCTAACTACTCATAAAAATAAACAACTGATAATAGAGAGCTTTAATGCTAAAAACAATACTGTGAAATTTGAAGGTATTGATGACTGTGATATGGCAAAGAAGATAACAAATGCAGAGCTGTTTATAACAGAAGAACAATCAAGAGAATCATGTAATCTTGGTAAAAATCAATACTTTTGGTTTGATATCATAGGTTGTGAAGTGATAGAAAACGGTGAAGTGTTAGGATCTGTAACTGATGTACAAAGGATGCCTTTGTCAGATTATCTTGAGATAGAAACTTCAAAAGAGTTAGTAGATAAAGAGTTCTCAAAAAGCTTTTTAGTACCTTATCTTGATGAATATATCCTAAGTGTTGATATCGAAAACAAAAAAATAAATATAATAAACGGTAAAGAGATATTAGAAGCTAGTTAGATATCGCTTTACCATTTTATAAAAATCTAAAAGAAAAAATCTATGAATAAAATCTTCAATCATTTAAAAAATAAAAAACAACAGCTTTTAATAGTAGCCGATGAAAAACAGGCTGATATAGCAAGAGACTGTGCAAGTTATCTTGGACTTACACCTTTTGTCTTAAGTGATCTTAGAGCCAACTTTGGGGATGATCTACTTAGCTTTAGCGATGAGATAAGAGAGCTTACTTCAACCCTTGAAGATTATCATAACTATAAAAAACAAGATAAGATACTTATCTCTCCCATAAGAACTATATCTTATAAACTTCCCAAAGCTGATTGTTTTGATTCTTTAGAGATAGAGTTTGCACAAACTATAAATATCCAAGAGTTAAAAGATAAACTTTACAACTGGGGATATTATTTTGTAGAGATAGTAACAGCACAGGGTGAAGTTTCTATAAGAGGGGATATAATTGATATCTGCCCTCCGCATGAAGAGTTTGGATATAGAGTAAGTTTATTTGATGATGAAGTTGAGAGTATAAGAAAGTTTGATGTAGAAACTCAGAAGTCACATAAGGAGGAGATAGAATCTTTTGATATATCTGCTTCATTTTTAGCTTTGGATGAGCAAAAAGTAGAGCTGTTAAATGAGAAGATAGAAGAGTCAAATATAGATGTATTTGAGAAAGATATACACTCACTTGGATTTTGGTTTTTAGATGATGATGCTTATTATTACACAGACGAGCTAGATGGATCTATCACTAAAGAGGCTCTGGATGAGATAGAAGAGGTTTATATCTTTGAGGAAGCAAGAGTTCAAAAGCAGATCCTTTTATCAACTACACCTATTTTGGATACAGAGGTTTACAAAGAGGTTGATGTTGCAAATATAAAAGAGTTTTTAGAGTTCCATAAAGAGAAAAAAGTAACCGTCATAAGTTCTACAGAGGGTAAGATAAGATCTTATGACCTTGATCTAAACGATAGTAAAATAAACTATAAAATAGACTATCAACTTATAAATCTTGTAAGTGATGAAGAGGTGATCCTTTCACTAAACAAGCAAGTTAAGAAAAAAAGAAAAAAGAAACCAAAAATCGTTCTGGATGAACTTACCTATGATGACTATGTAGTCCATGAGATACACGGTATTGGTCAGTTTAAGGGGATAGAGCCTGTTGTGGTTATGGGTGCAAAAAGAGATTTTGTGGTTGTAAACTATGCAGGTGATGACAGACTTTTAATACCTGTAGAAAATATAGGGATGATAGACAGATATCTAGCAGACAGCGGGTCTATAGCAACACTAGATAAACTAGGTAAGGGAAGCTTTGCAAAACTTAAAGGTAAAGTAAAAGATAAACTTTTTGAGATAGCAAATGATATTATTGCTATTGCAGCAAAAAGAGAGCTTACTAAAGGAATCTATATAGATACTTCTAAGGAGGAGCTAAAACTTCTGCAACAGCAAGCTGGTTTTGACTATACAAAAGATCAAACAAGAAGTGTAAAGGAGTTTTTATCTGATATGAACTCTGGGCTTGTTATGGATAGACTTTTAAGCGGTGATGTTGGATTTGGGAAGACTGAAGTTGCTATGAATGGACTACTTGCGGTTTTATTAAATGGTAAACAGGCACTTTTTGTATGTCCAACTACTCTTTTATCTTCACAACATTACGAGGGGATAAAACAAAGGCTAGAGCCTTTTGGTGTAAAAGTAGCAAAACTGGACGGTAGAACAACTACAAAAGATAGAAATGCATTAAAGAAATCTCTTGAAGATGGAACTATAGACTTAGTTGTTGGAACTCATGCACTTTTAAATGTAAAGTGTAAAGATTTAGCTCTAGTAGTAATAGATGAGGAGCATAAGTTTGGTGTAAAACAAAAAGAGAAACTAAAAAATCTAAGGTCTGATGTACATATATTTTCTATGAGTGCTACACCAATACCTAGAACTTTAAACCTTGCACTATCAAAAGTAAAAGGGATGAGTAGTCTGCTTACACCTCCAAGTGAAAGATTGGGTGTTAGAAGTTTTGTAAAAGAGTATGATGAGAAGCTTGTAAAAGAGGTAATCTTAAGAGAAAAAAGAAGAGGGGGACAGCTTTTTTATATCTATAACAATATAGCTACAATAGAGACTAAAAAAGAAGACCTTCTTGAAATCATGCCAAATCTTAAAATAGCAGTAATGCACTCAAAGATTACACCTAAACAATCGGAAGAGACTTTAGAGATGTTTGCAAACGGTGAGATAGATATACTTCTTGCAACATCTATAGTAGAATCTGGACTTCATCTTCCTAATGCAAACTCTATCATAATTGATGGTGCAGATAGATTCGGTATAGCTGATCTTCATCAGTTAAGAGGAAGAGTTGGAAGAAGTGATAAGGAGGGGTTCTGTTATTTTGTTGTGGAGGATAAAAAAACTATAACAAAAGATGCCATACGAAGACTACTTGCTCTTGAATCAAACTCATATCTTGGAAGTGGAACTGCTTTAGCACATCAAGACCTTGAGATAAGAGGTGGTGGAAACATCATAGGGGAAGCACAAAGTGGTCATATTAAACAAATAGGTTATAGCCTTTATCTAAAGATGTTGGAGGAAGCAATCGCTACATTAAGCGGTGAAGTGCAAGAAGAGTCTAAAAATGTTGATATAAAACTAAGCATTACGGCATATATTACAAGTGACTATATAAGTGATGATAGAGTAAGACTGGAACTTTACAGAAGACTAAGCCGTGCAACTTCAAAACAAGAAGTTTATGAGATACAAGATGAGATGGAAGACAGATTTGGTAAACTTGATCTTGCAACTTCTCAATTTATAGAACTAATAATCATAAAGATAAATGCACTGGAAAAAAAGATAAAATCTATAAGTAACTATGAGATGAATATTACTATAGTTTATGAAGATGATAATAAAGTTGTGATAAAATCTTCAAGTAAAGATGATGATGACATTATCAATGCAACGATGAAGTATTTAACAAAAAAAGGGAAATGATACAATGGATTATAACAGCTACAACACAAATAATAATACACAAGTTCCAAAACAAGACTATACTTTTGTATATCTACTAACATTCTTAGTGATAGTATTAAGTTCATATATCGGTTATATCTATTACTCACATGATATGGTAAAAAAAGGTGAATTGAAAAATAAATATATTGTAAAAGATGAAATATATTTTGATTCATTACCCTCTTATGAACAAGAGAGATATGTACAAAAGAGTGTTTATGATCAAAAAATTAGAGAATTAAATGGAAAAATAGCTCTTATGTCTGTAGATTCAACAAATAAAACAAGCTCTAAAGTAGAGGTTGTAGAAAAAATTATAGAAGTTGAAAAAATTGTTGAAGTAGAAAAGATAGTCGAAGTTGAAAAAAATGTAGAGACAGGCAAAACTGTTGTTAATACAAATGACTCAACATTACAAGATGTGTATCAGTGTTATACTATGATAGGTGATATTTATCCTTCATCTGAATGTTTAGATAAGCTAAATGTTTTTTTAGATAAAAACAAAGGTGCATACAACTATGAAGTAATAGGCGTGATCAACAAGGAGAGTTTCCCAGTACTCGACAAAGTTACTTCAAAAAATAATAAAAGAATGATTCAAAGAATTTCAAATCTTGCACAAACAGGACTTTCAAGAAAAAGAGTTATTGAAGGTATGTGGAATATAAAAAATAAACTAGGTGTAAGTACCAATGTAACAACAGTTAATTATACGATAACATCTAATGAAGGTTTGGCAGGATTTATAGTTCGTGCATACAAATAATAGATGATATATGATATAGCTATAATAGGAGCAGGTGCAAGCGGTCTGATGGCTGCTTCAAGATTAAAAGATAAAAAAGTATGTTTGATAGACCACAATAAAAAGATCGGTGAAAAGATAAAGATAAGCGGTGGATCTAAATGTAATATCACAAATAAATATTTAAGTGCAGATAAGTATCTGGGCAATGAAAAGTTTGTGGCAAAAACTCTGAAAAGATTTGATCAAAATGACCTTTTAAAGTTTTTAAATAAAAACGGTGTGTTTCCCAAAGTGGATGAAAAGATAGTAAAAGGTACATATTTTTGCAACAGCAGCAGTGATGTGATATCTATGTTTAAAAAGCTGATTTCTCATGTACATATGAAACTGGAAACAAAAGTTTTAGATGTAGAATATGAAGATATTTTTATAATAAAAACAGATAAACAAATCATAAAAGCGAAAAAACTTATAGTAGCAAGTGGAGGCTTGTCATATTCTTCTTTGGGTGCTAGTGGTGTAGCTTTTGATATAGCAAAAAAGTTTGGACACAATATAGTTAAAACACAGCCTGCTCTTGTAGGGTTTACTGTACAAAAAGATCAGTTTTGGTTTAAAGAATTAAGTGGCTTATCGATAGATGTAAGAATAAAAGTTGAAGATAAAACAATTGAGGGTAAAATGTTATTTACCCATAAAGGGTGTAGTGGTCCGGCTATTTTAACAACATCTCTTTACTGGAAAAAAGGGCAGATATCTCTTGACTTTCTTCCTTTTAAGGAAAGTTATCTTCCAAAAAGACTAAGAACTGTTTTAAAAAATAATGATATAGATATGCATAATTATAAAATGGCTCCGGCAGGGAACTTTGGATATACAAAAGCAGAAGTTACAAAAGGTGGTATTGACACTGAAGAAATAAGTGAAAATTTTGAAAGTCTTTATCAAAAAGATCTCTATTTTATAGGTGAAAATTTAGATGTGACAGGAGAACTAGGGGGCTATAATTTCCAGTGGGCATTTAGCAGTGCAGTAAATTGTGTAGAACAAATATAAGAAAATATAAATATTTTATATAAAAACAATCATGTTTTAGATAAGATTTTATTAATTTTTGGATAAAATCTAACAATAAATAACTTGAGGTGATAAAATGTTCTTTGGTAACAAGGCAAAAGATGAAGAGTGTGAGCTTCTTAAGAAGCAAATTCAAGATCTTGAAAAGAGATTGGAACAGAAAAGCTTAGAAACTCAAAGACAAATTGAAAATGAGTCTCGTAAGTATACTGAACAAATTGAAGATTTAAAAAAACAAAATCAAATTTTTGAAAATATAGCTTCTTATTCTACAGAAGAAGCTATATTGGCATTTGATGAAACAAAAAAGATTATATTTATAAATGACCGTGCTAAAACGAATATAAAAGATCCTCAAAAAGTTGTTGATATTGCAGTAAGAGGTCAAGACAGGATAATAATTGAAGATTGTGAGGCAAAAGTTTCATCAAAATCTTTTGGCAAGATTACAGTTGTATCGCTAGTTAAGACCTCTATTCATGACAATACGGATGATGGACTATTATCAAAACATAATAATAATATGACAAACTCTTTAGCATCAACTCAAAATGTTTATTTGTCTTTACTTGAACAGTTGGATGATATGGCAAAAGAATCAAAGCAAACTGCTGATGGTTCTTTGGATGGTTTAGAATTGACTCAAAATATTGTAAAAGATACAAAAAATCTTAATAAGCAAATAGAAACTGAAAATGAGATAGTTACTAATCTTGTTTCAAAAAGTGATGATATTGCTCATGCTATTACTGTTATTGATCAGATTGCATTTCAGACTAATATTCTTTCACTTAATGCAGCTGTTGAAGCTGCAACTGCAGGCGAAGCTGGAAAAGGATTTGCAGTTGTTGCACAAGAGGTTAGAAATCTGGCAAGTAGGTCTGCAGATGCTGCAAAAGAGATAAAAGATGTTGTTGCAGCTATTCAAGATGAAACAGCAAGGATGAAAAAGAGTTCTGATGTTGTTTCTACGGTTGTTGTTGAAACAAAAGAGAGAGTTGATACACTTATAAAACTTATGAATCAGTTCCAAAAAAATGCGGGAAGAGGTGTATATGAAGTTGAAGCCGTAAGCAATACAATTTTTATAAATCTTGCTAAGCTTGACCATGTGATATATAAAAATAATCTTTATCAGCTGTTATTTGGTGAAAATACTAACTTTAAAGCTAGTTCTCATAAAAATTGTAGACTTGGTAAGTGGTATTCGGATGGGCTTGGTAAAAAAGAGTTTAGCTTTACAAAATCTTACGGTTCATTAGATAAGCCTCACGCTATAGTTCATGATGAAGCTAATGCTTTAGCTCATGAATGTTCAGGACATTCTGTTACATGTTCAAAAGCTATTATAGAAGAGAAAGTGAACAATATTGAAACGGCAAGTGAACAGGTATCTGATATACTTGATAGAATGCTTGAAGAGAAAAATGTAGCTGTTATGAAAGAAGCAGCAAAAGATTTATTTCAAGATAAAAAATAAAAATAAGGAGTTATAGATGGAAGCAAAAGTATATAAAGTAGCAGTAGTAGATGATGAAAATGAGATATTAAGTATGATTAGCAGGTTTTTAGGAAGAAGTGGTAAATACAATGTAACAACTTTCTCAAATCCTGTTACTGCGGTAAGTACAATTGATGAGACATATGATGTAGTTTTGATGGATATTATGATGCCTCAAATGAATGGACTTGATGCCTTGTCAAAAATCATGGAGAAAAATCCTGATCAAAAAGTTATTATGATGACTGCATACTCTACACTTGATAAAGTATTAAAGTCTCATAAAGAAGGTGCTACTCACTATTTAATGAAACCTTTTGATTCATTAAATGCATTAGAAAGTAAAATACAAGAAGTATTAAACTAATAATTAAGTATTTTTCAATACTTATATTAAAATGTGGATAACTCTCTGTTATCCACAGACTCTTCAAAAATATTCAAATTTTAATAATCAACAAATTTAAAGGTAATAAATGAAATTGGCATTTATAGGTGACATAGTAGGTAGACCAGGTAGAAAAATAATAAAACAAAGATTATCTGTTTTAAAAGAAAAGTACAATATTGATTTTATTATTGCAAATGGTGAAAATGCAAGTCATGGATTTGGCTTGACTGTTAAAAATGCCAATGAACTTTTTAATTGTAGTATAGACCTAATTACCGGCGGCAATCATACATGGGATAAGAAAAAGGATATGTTGACTCTTTTGGAAACAAAACCCGTGTTAAGACCTGATAACTATCCCCAAGGAGTACCTGGAAGTGGTATAAAAATAGTAGAAGTAAACGGAACTAAACTTGCAGTAATAAATCTGATGGGAATGTATGCTATGCCTCAGGTATTGAATCCTTTTACACATGCTGTAGAGATTGTAGATACTTTAAAAAAAGATGGAGTAGATCATATCTTTGTAGATTTTCATGCAGAGGTAACCTCAGAAAAAAGAGTTATGATGCAGCTTTTAAAAGGTAAAGTAAGTGCAGTATGCGGTACACATACTCATGTTGGTACTGATGATCTTGAGATCACAGATGGAACATTTTATGTAACAGATGTTGGATTGACAGGCTGTAGGGATAATGTTATTGGGATGGACAATAAAGTTCCCATACAAAAAGCTCTAACAGGGCTGGGTGGTCACTTTGATGTGCCAAACAGTTGTAAAAGTATAATGCAGGTAGTTATTTTAGATATAGATGAGAATGGTAGAGCTGTAGATGGTTTTAAAGTTAAACTTTATGATGATAAAGATGATATGATATCTCAAGCTATCATAAACTAGATGAAATCAAAAATTGGTTAGAATTGTTACAATAAAATAAAACTTTAATTAAACAGATAAAAACTACTCAAAAGGGTAATAGATGATCATAATTCCTCAAACAAAGGGCGGTGTAGGAAAATCTACAGTTGCTATGCAAGTAATAGCTCCGTATCTTTATAAGAAACACGGTAAAAAAGTAACATATATAGAAATTGATGATGAAAACAATGATTCAAGAAGTTTTACAAGAACTGAAATAGTAAATAAAAAAATGTTGCAAACTAACCATCTTACTCAATTAGATGAGATGATACTTATGGATGATAACCATGAAGTTATTGTGGATGTTGGAGGAAATAAAACATCTTCATTGGTTCTTGATGAGATAGCAAAAGTAGGCACATTTAATAATGTAAAGTGGATCGTCCCTATGGGTGATGGTGAGCTTGATGGTAAAAATGCCATTGCAACAATGAAAAAACTTAGAAAAATAGAAAGAAATTCAACTGACAATCTGTTTTTTGCATTAAATAGAGCAATATCTGTAGAGCAGGATTACCTTGAAGAGCAGTATATTAATTTTTTTGGTCATAGATATTTAGGATCGGATTCTACTATCACAGACTTTGTAAAAGATCCAAGATATTTTGCTGTTAAAAATGATAAAATCATCACTATGAGTAGATATCTAGGTAGTACTGTTTGGGAGATGGCTCATAACAATACTGACTTTGGAGCAAAAGCAGTAGAGGCAAAAAATGCCGGGGATGTAGAAGCCGCTAGAAAATATCTGTTTTTTAGAAGATTACAAACAGAAGCGAAAGATTATGTATTAGGAACACTAAACGGTATTTTTTGCTCTTTGGATAAGTGGATAGATATTAAGAAATGAGTGATATGAGCTTTAAGCAAGCAAAAGAACTTACAGAAAGGTTTGAGCTTGCTGAACTTTCTTTAAATGAAACATTAAAAAAACTTGATAAAGCCAGTGGTGATTTTGATGATTCGTTAAATAAGCAAAAAGAGATACTTTATCATATACCGAAAACTGATAAAAAGTTGAATATGATGCAAATAATTGTAGCATTGAATGTAGGCTTTATTACAGGCTTGTTGGTATCAAAATATATATTTTAAAATTATAGGAAAATAGATGGAAGAGAAAAAAGATATATCTTCACAAGAGGAACAAAAACAAGAAGATATCATAAAGATGTTTAATGATATTGCTAAGACATATGATCTTGCTAACAGAATATTAAGTATGGGTATAGATAAGACATGGAGAAGAAAAGCTTGCAATATGGCTTATAATTTTTATGGTAAACCGCATATAGATAGAATAGTAGATGTGGCTTGTGGAACAGGTGATCTTATGATAGACTGGGAAAATATAGCTCATAAAAATGGTATCGAAGTTGATGAGATCATAGGTGTAGATCCAAGTGTAGGTATGATGGAAGTTGGAAAGACAAAGATACCGCATAGAACTTTTGTAGAAGCAGGGGCTGAAAAAATGCCTTTAGATGATGAAAGTGCAGATTTTATATCTATATCTTACGGAATACGAAATGTTGCACAAAGAAAAGAGGGACTATCTGAATTTGCAAGAGTTCTTAAAAAAGGTGGACTTTGTGTGATCTTAGAGTTTACAAAAAATGATAAAAATGACCTTGGTGCAAAAGTAAGTAAGTTTTATATGAATAATCTTATGCCTCATATAGGTGGATTAGTATCTAAAAATAAAGATGCATATACTTACTTACCTGAATCAATAGAAAGTTTTATAACTACTGAACAAATGTGTGATGAGTTAAAAGAAGCAGGTTTGGAGCCAATATTTGTAAAAGGGTACTCTTTAGATATGTCTACAACATTTATTGCAAGAAAAATATAAAAGGTATTAATTGAATTCACCAATTAGTGTAAGTGTTTTAAATGAGCAGATAAAAAGTCTTTTTGAAACAACTTTTAGTAATGTATATGTTGAGGGTGAGATATCAAATCTTACTTACCATAACAGTGGACATATATATTTTAGTATAAAAGACGAAAAGTCTACTATCTCATGTGTAATGTTTAGAGGAAATGCAAAAAACCTTAGATTCAGGCTTGAGGTTGGTCAAAAAGTGATAATAAGTGGAAGTTTAACCGTATATGTTCCAAGGGGAAATTATCAGCTTCTGTGTACCAATATTGAACCAAGCGGTACGGGTGCTTTAGCACTTGCATATGAACAGTTAAAAACAAAACTACAGATAAAAGGCTATTTTGATACAAAGATTAAAAAAAGTATTCCTAAATTTCCAAAAAAAATATATGTTACTACCTCCAATACAGGTGCTGCTATAGAAGATATGAAAAAAGTTCTTTCAAATAGATACCCACTTTGTGAGATGATATTAGTACCAAGTCTTGTTCAAGGTGAAGGATCTAAAGAGAGTATAGCTCGAGCTATTGAATATATTGATAAAATATCTAAAGATGAAAAAGACTCTTTATTGATCGTAGGAAGAGGCGGGGGAAGTATTGAAGATCTTTGGTCATTTAATGAAGAGTGTGTTGCTGATGCAATATATAATGCAAAGATACCTATAATTAGTGCAGTAGGTCATGAAAGTGATTTTGTTATATCAGATTTTGTAGCAGATATAAGGGCTAGTACCCCTTCAAATGCTATAGAGATCTGTACACCAAATATCAATGATCTTAGAATGTATTTAGATACAATTGGTACAGATATGTATGAGAAGTTATCTTATCTTATAAAAGAAAAAGAACAAAAATTATTATTCACAATAAACTCTTTTTCTAAATATTCTTTAAATAGCAAATTTCAGCTAGTTCAGCAAAATATAAAACAGATTGAAAGAAATTTACAGTACACATATACTCAGTATATTGCAAATAAACAAGAAGAATTAAATTCACTTATAAAGGTATTTTCTTTTAATGAACCCTCTAAGAAAGAGAAAAAAGGATTTGTACAATTGACAAAAGATGATCACATTATAAAAATAGATTCAGTTGAAATAGATGATCTGGTTTTTATAGAAACTTCTAGTTGTAAAATAGCTTGTAAAGTTTTATCAAAAAAATGTTATAAAAGTGTTTAGTTTAAGTTAAATAGTGATAAAATTTATGAAAGAACTTAATAATTGTTCATATTATATATAAATAAAAGGTAAGATGATGTTTGGATTAGCTAATAGTAGTGAGCTAGATGTATTGGATCAGTTTTTTCAAGAGATGATAAGTTATGTTAAAAATGAACAAAATAGATTTGAGTTTAACAAAACTACAAATAACTCAAATGTAAATGGTTTACTATCAAAATGGAAATCTCAAGTTGAAGAACTTGATAAAAGAAATAAAGATGATATGAAAGTTTTAGGTGAGATTGTAATAACAGCAGATAAAGTAGAACAGGGTATTTACAAGTGTAGAGTACACTCGTCAACTGCAAATCCTATGGTAAGCACACTTGTAGATACAGTAAATAAAATGATAGATGCTTTAGATAGAGATATGACACAGTTAAGAGATGTTGTAGAACAATATGCAAATGATGACTTTAGAAACAAAGTAGATATAGATCCAAAAGTAAAAGCAGATATGTTAGCTGTAATGACAAGTGTCAACACTTTGGGTGAAGCTTTATCAAATAGTGCAAGAACAAACCTTACAAA
>JAYEKV010000173.1:0-3765 GCA_034716855.1 Campylobacterota bacterium
ATGGAATGTGAAATGCCACAAATAAACAGTAATAAAGGTGAGATAAAAGCTATATTTGAAGATACAAAAACTATAGCTATCATAGGCTGTTCTCCAAAACCTGAAAAGGACAGTAACAGAGTTGCTGTTTATTTACAAAATGCTGGATTTAAAGTGATACCTGTATATCCCAAAGAGGATGTTATACTTGGTGAAAAAGTATATAGAAGTTTAAGTGATATACCTGCTGATATAAAAGTTGATATGGTAGATATATTTAGAAAGCCTGATGTTATTGCTGAAGTTGTAGATGAAGCACTAAACAGAGATGATGTTAAATGTATCTGGACGCAATTGGGTCTTGTGCATAATGAAGCTGCTCAAAAAGCACAGAAAAGTGGTATGAAAGTTGTACAAAGTCACTGTACTAAAATAGAGCATGCTGCTTTATTCTAAAATACTATCTATGTAGTTTTATATAGAACAAGTAGGGTTACTTTGCAGCTTTAAGGTTGCAATAGTACCACTTGTACCATCTGTTCTATTTTTCAAACTGATTTTTGCACCTAAAGTATCAGCTGCTGTTTTTGCCAAAAATAACCCAAGCCCTGCACCTTTTTCATTTCCTACTCTTTTAAACGGTGCAAAAAGATCTATCTCTTCATCACAACCTATACCTTCGTCTATAACCTGTACAGTTATTGAATGTTCATTTGGCACTGTTTGTATAATTACTTTTTTATCTCTTGGAGTAAATTTGATGGCATTTTGTACAAAGTTTTGTATGATTTGAGTTAAAAGTGTAGGCTGAATGATAGTTATAAAATTATCTATATCACTTTTAAAAATAAGATTTATATTTTTTTCATTTGCAATAAGTTGAAAATTTGCTGTTCTATCTTCTAAATACTTTACAATATCAAGTTCTACAGGTTTTTCAAACTGTGCACCCTCTTGTCTACCCATATCTAAAATAGAAGTTATCATTTGATTCATGCCGTCAATCTCATCAAGATGAAGTTTTAGCACCTCTTCATACTTTTGTGTATCTCTTTTTTTTGCCAAAGTTACCTGACTTTTTAGTTTCATTACTGCAAGAGGGGTTTTAAGCTCATGTGCAGCACCTATAAAAAGCTCTTTTTGATACTTTACATGATTTTCAATTCTTGTAGTGAGTGTATTTATAGAGTTTGCCAATGGCTCAAATTCTGTAGGAAATTTATTTATATTTATCTGTGTCAAAGAGTTTTCATCCATATGTGAAAGTTTTCTTGTCATTTTTATAATTGGTGCTAGAAGAGTCTTAGACATTGTAAGAGCATATATAATAACTATGATTAATCCACCTACACCTAAGAACATAAGATTCCCAAATATTTTATTTAACATTTTGTGTGAACTGTTTATGTTTCTTGTCATTTTAATAAATTGATTTTTAGACTTGTCTACAGGATAAAGTAGTTCTATGTAGTGGTTTTTCTCTTTATTATATTTTCTAAGACTGATTTTTTTTAGCTGTGAGTTTACTATCATTTCAACAGTAGTTTGGTCATTTATCAAAACACGCAGATTTTCATGGTTTTGACTTGTGGTATGGATGCTTTTTACTAAAAGTTTTGCATCTCTTAAAAGTTCATCTGATATCTCTTCATATACGGTTGCTTTTGTGAAACCGTAAAATATTAGAGATAAAATGATAACTAAAAAAGTAGTAGCAAGTATAAGTTTTTTGGAAAACTCTCTATATATACTACCTTTTTTCATAGAAGTGCCTTTCTATTCTGCTGACTCTTCTTTTGGTGGATAACAGAATCTATATCCTCTTCTTCTGATTGTTTCAATAGTAGCAATCCCTAAAGGTTTATCCATTTTTTGTCTTATCTGATTGATAGCAACCTCGATAACATTTGGAGTAACTAGCTCTGGTTCTTCCCAGATAGCGTCAAGTAATTGCTCTTTTGATACGATTTGATCTCTATGTCTAGCAAGGTGAGTCAATACTTCAAAAGGTTTACCTTTAAGCTCGATATCATTACCGTCATACATGATCTTTTCTTCATCAGGGTTGATAGCAAGATCATCTATTGTGATTATATTCGTTCCTCCGAATCTTAATCTACACTCAATTCTTGCTAATAAGATATCAAAGTCAAATGGCTTTTTGATGTAGTCATCAGCACCAGTTTTAAGAGCTTTGATTTCACTTTCTTTGTCATCTCTTGCACTTACGATAACTACAGAAGTTCTTCCGCTTCTATTTTTTACAATTTTAGTTAATTCTAATCCATCACCGTCAGGAAGCATCCAATCTGTTAGTACCAGATCGTAATTTCTGATCTCTATAAAGTATTCAGCATCTTTAAAATTTTCTGCTATATCTACTTGATATCCAAAATCTTGAAGTCCCTCTTGAAGAGTTCTATTTAATGTACTTTCATCTTCTACAATTAAAATTCTCATCTATATATGCCTTTGTATTTCTGAATTTTAAACTTAATTTTTTATTAAGTCTATTTTTAAAAGTGGGATTATATCATAAAAATAGATAAATTTAAAGAGTTTTTAAGTTAAATTTTAAAATTTCTTTTTTTTATCGTATTTAATTTGATATTAGATAGTTTTAGATACAATATCGCTAAAAACTAAAGGGGTTAAAATATGAAAAAAACATTTATAAGTCTTGTTGCTTCATTGGCATTAGCAGGATCAGCCTTTGCTGCAGGGGACAAAGTATATGCAGTAGTAAATGGGGAAAATATTACCTCAAAAGATTTCAATAATGCGGTTAAAGAACTAAATATTAGTCCAAATATTTCAAAAGAACAGGAAAAAACCATACTTGATCAAATAGTTGCAAAAAAACTTTTACTTCAAGATGTTATGAAAAGTGATATTGTAAAGTCTGATATGTATAAAAAAGCTCTTGAAGAGCAAAAACAAGAGCTTGCTTTTAGAATATCTATGAATGAGATCTATAAAGACACAAAAGTATCGATAAAAGAATTAAAAGAATACTACAGTAAAAATCAAATTATGTTCTTGACACCTGAGTCAAAAGTACAAGCAAGTCATATTTTGTTAAAAGATAAAAAAACTGCTCAAGATATAATATCACAATTAAAAAAGTCCAAAGATATTAAGAGCAGTTTTACTAAACTTGCAAAAGAAAAATCAACAGGTCCTTCTAGTACAAATGGAGGAGAACTTGGATGGTTCACTTCAAAAAAAATGGTTCCAGAGTTTTCACAAGCTGCATTTGCTTTAAATAAGGGTGAGTTTACTAAAGAACCTGTACAGACAAGATTTGGTTATCATGTAATATATATAGATGATAAAAATGCAAACTTATATCCTTTTGAAAGAGTATCTCCTCAAATAGAATATATGGTAAAACAACAGCTTGTGATGAAAGCACTTGATAAAAAAGCAAAAAAATTAAAGAAAAAAGCAAAAATACAATATAAATAAAGGGAGATTTTAAATGGCAGTAATGGACATAGTAAATGCAGGAGTATTAACAGGTAGTGAAACAAAAAAATTATTTGATTATGCTAAGGCAAACAACTTTGCAATACCGGCAGTAAATATAGTAAATACAGAATCAATAAACGGAGTACTTGAAGCAGCTGCAAAAGTTAACTCACCAATAATCTTACAATTTTCCAACGGTGGTTCAACATTTTTTGCAGGTAAAGGTTGTAAAGCACCAAATGCATCAGCTCTAGGAGCAATAAGCGGTGCAAAGCACATCCATATGATGTCTGAAGCTTACGGTGTACCTGTAGT